>JAIRTF010000273.1 GCA_031255075.1 Bifidobacteriaceae bacterium
CACGGTCCTATCGAACCCGGGAGCCGCTGCGCGTCATCGGCGAGGTCACCGAGTGGGAACCCCACCCGCCCGATGTCCTCCAGGCGATGGAAGACAACCTTGAGCGCCTCAAAGCGGAAGGCGTGGAGGCGGTCAACAACTAACTGCGGAGGAACCAGCAGAGGGTATCCTCGGGCATCCCAGCCAGCAGAGCAACGCTCAGTGAGGGGCAGTCGAAACTCACCAGCGCAGCGCGGCGAGCGGCTACTCGGGGAAAGACTCGGCCAAGGTCTTGAGACCAGCGTTGTATGACTCCCACCACCCGGGGTCTTGGGCTGGGATGTTGGCGGCCGCCGGAGGAGCGCAGTAACCCACGGCGCCATCGGCCTGTTCGCGGAGGATGTCGCAGTGGCCCAGGTGGCGGGCCGTCTCGGCGATGACATGCACCAGTATCTGCCCAAGCGTCACGCGGCCGCGTTCCGGGCCCCACCAGGGCACGAACCCCTCCGCGTCCAGGGGCAGTTCGGACACGGTCCGGTCGGAGTGGGCCCACACTCTGCGGTACAGGGCGCCGACCCATTCGATGGTTTGGTCCTCCGTGGCCCACATGTCAGCGTTGTTGCCCAGCGCCGCGGACTCCTCCATCCACGGCAGCGGGTCCGGGCCGGGCCGGCCGAACACCCCGCCGAGGTAGCCCGATTCGACGGAGGCCACATGCTTCACGATCCCGAGCAGGTTAGAGCCCGTGCCCGTCATGGGCATCCTGGCCTTGCGCTCGCCTACCCCCTCCAGTTTCCAGAGCAGCGCTTCGCGTTGCCGTTGCAGGTAATTGCGCAGATGGTGCTTCATGCCGGGGTCGGTCATCGTCCCATCCTCCCAGCGCCGATGCCGTGCCGCCAGGCCGTTCGGCAGCCCTGCCGTCCAGTCGGCCGGCTGTCGCAACGCGGTGTGCGAGTGTCTTGGCGCGGCATCGGGAGTCGCGTAGTGCCGCTGTAGATACACGCATACTAAATAGCGCCCCTAGAAGCGTCAAGGGCGACCTACCTTTACCACTAAGGGGGCGGCCGCCGGTTTCCCTATAGCGCCCTAGTGGGCACGACAGTTATACCGTGAGGTTTAGTTGGTACGCCGCTTGGGCATGGGTGGCGCGGCATCTGCCGGCCGGTGTTCGTACTCTTGTTACGTTTGATGTGGGGCTCACCTCCGTCTTGGCGTCCTGTGTGTTCCTGCCCGCCCGTTGCGCGTTTCCTACTATGCCATGAGGGTCTGACACCGTAAACGGCCGAAAGCTCTCCGCAATGACACGGCTACTGTAAATGACCTGGTCATCAGCGCACTTCTGGTTGCTCACGCTTGTCACCACCCGTCCATCACTCCCACTTCTAACCGGCGGCCCTGGACTCCCACGTCACATCTTGACAGGGACCACTGACACCGTCAGAGGTCCCTCGACCGCGGCAGCGGAGCGCTCCTGGAGTGGGCAGATGGTTCGTAGCCCATGGCCTACTGCTGGCACCAGACCTTGCCGGCGCGGGGGACGGCGGCACATGAGATTCCGCGAATCGCATTCCTTGTCAACAGCGATGGCGAAACCGGATGAGTAGAGGAAATTGATCACTGAAAACACTTGTCCGAAAGTGCTATTGACGCTAGGATGGTAGCTATGAACAGCGATTCGCTCCAGGGCGTGGCAGCCGAACTGTCACGGCTCGCGGATCGGCTTGCCCAAGTGGTGGGAAACACGGACTGGCGCGTCGGCGGCAAGGGCACACTGGAAGCACTGGCGCAGTTGAGGCTGTGTGTCGACCGGCTGGAGACCTGTTACGGGAAGGGCGCCAAGCAGGCCGCTATGGCGGGCGTGCACCAGAGAGCCGGCTACCCCTCCATGGAGGTTGGGTTGTATGCGAAGGTCGGCACGCCGTATGGGCAGACTCGTCGGCAATTGGCGGCTGCGGCCAAATTGGCTGGAAACCCAGTGGTGGAAGCCGCCAGCTTGGCCGGGGAAGTCAACTCATCCCAGGCCGTGCGGGCAGCTAACGCAGCTTCGCTGGCCAAGCATCAACTGCCACCGGAGGCTCACGCCCAGGCGGAAGAACTGGCGGTCAAGTACGCGACCCGCGGCAGCCAAACCAGCCCGGCGCAACTGGCGGAGACTGTACTGGCCCTGTTGGCGCCGCAGCTGCCGCCATCTGTTCCAGATCCAACAGCCGCAGAGCAGCAAGCTCTGCGCGCGCATCGACTGAGATATGTGACGTTCGCACCAGACGGCGCCGGTTCCATGCGCTTCTCCGGCCAGCTTCCGCTCCTGGAGGGTGAGGCTTTCAAGGCACTGGTCTCGGCCTACGCCGAAAGAACTCGCGCCGCCCGCAAACAGGCCGCTGACGCCCCCTATTCGCTCAAGAACATCCAAAACGACACCTACACTCCCTGGAGCGCCCTACTCGCGGACGGTCTGGTGGCGATGGTTGAAAACCTGTCCAGCAGTGGGATCGCTCCAAACTATGGCGGAGACCGGCCAAGGCTGAACATCACCCTGTCCTTTGACCAACTCAAAGCCGCCGTGATTGACGCCCAACCTGTCCAACTCAAAGAATTTGGCGACGAGGTGCTCTCCGCCTCGCAAGTGCGGAGATTGGCATGTGACTGCGAAGTACTACCCGCCGTGCTGAACGGGGAATCGCAGGTCTTGGACATTGGGCGGGCAAGCCGAGTGACTCCGCGCAGCGCGCGGCGGGCCGTTGAACTCCGGGACGAAGGCTGCTGCTTCCCCGGTTGCGCCGAACCAGCAGCTCGCACCCAAATGCATCACTTGGTGCCGTGGATCAAAGGGGGACCCACCGTGGTAGGCGGGCTGGCGGCATTCTGCAGCCATCATCACGGTGTGGTTGAACCCGTCTACATCCAAGCCTCGAACGGCGAAATGGTCGAAGACCCGGAACAGTGGGTAGCCAAAATGGGGCCAAACGGCTACCCAGTTGTGCTGCCACCCCAAAGCCTCGACCCGGACCGAAAACCCATGCTGCACGAACGGCTCGAACGCAAACTCAACGCGCAGCAACACAGAAACCGTGCCAGTGGCCAAGGGAGCAGTCCGCCCGCTGACGGAGTGTTGATTACTGGGCCGCGCACCGACCGCGTTCTGGGCAATGC
>JAIRTF010000308.1 GCA_031255075.1 Bifidobacteriaceae bacterium
TTGGCCAGGTAACCGGCGTAAGACCCGGTGGCGTCAGCCAGTTCAGCCGAGCGGCGGTAGGCGGTGCCGGTCATCAGCGAGGTGATAGCACCGGCCAGGGCCCGCCCAGCATCCGAGTCATAGGCCAACCCGCAGGCCATCAGCAGAGCGCCCAGGTTGGCGTAGCCAATACCCAGTTGACGGAAGCGGCGGGTGGTTTCACCGATCGCCTCGGTTGGGAAGTCGGCAAAGGTGATGGAGATGTCCATGGCCGTGATGATCAGTTCAACGGCCCGTTCGAAGCGTGGCGCGTCGAAGAAACCGTCCGGCTTCAAGAAGGCCAACAGGTTGAGTGAGGCCAGGTTGCAGGACGAGTTGTCCAGGTGCATGTATTCGGAGCACGGGTTGGACGCGGTGATCCGCCCGGTTTCCGGCGAGGTGTGCCAGGCGTTGATGGTGTCGTCATATTGGATGCCCGGATCGGCGCATTCCCAGGCGGCCTGGGCCACCTTGCGGAACAGGTCCTGGGCGTCCACCTCTTCGATGACCTCTCCGGTCAGCCGGGCCCGCAGACCAAACGATTCGCCCTTCTCCACGGCGCGCATGAACTGATCTGACACCCGCACCGAGTTGTTGGCGTTCTGGTACTGCACCGAGGAGATGTCCCGGCCATCCAGGTCCATGTCAAAGCCAGCATCCCTCAAAGCCCTGATCTTCTTTTCCTCACGGGCTTTGGTCTCAACGAACTCTTCGATGTCCGGGTGATCAATGTCCAACACAACCATCTTGGCGGCCCGCCGGGTGGCGCCACCGGACTTGATGGTGCCGGCTGAGGCATCAGCCCCGCGCATGAAGGAGACCGGCCCGGAGGCGGTGCCACCGGAAGACCGCAGCAGTTCCTTCGAGGACCTGATCCGGGACAGGTTGATACCGGCGCCGGAGCCACCTTTGAAGATCATGCCTTCTTCGTGGTACCAGTTCAGGATTGATTCCATCGAGTCATCGACAGACAAGATGAAGCAGGCCGAGACTTGCTGCGGCGAGGCGGTGCCAACGTTGAACCAGACCGGTGAGTTGAAGGAGAAGTGCTGGTGCAGCAGCAGCCAGGTCAGTTCATCGGCAAAGATTTCGGCGTCCTTCGGGGTGGCGAAGTAGCCGTTGTCCAGACCGGTGCGGTGGTAGACACCGACCACCCGGTCGATCAGTTGACGCAGTGAGTATTCGCGCTCCGGGGTGCCAACGGCGCCGCGGAAGTACTTGGTGGCCACGATGGTTGAGGCGTTGACGGACCAGAAGGCGGGGAACTCCACACCATGCTGGGCGAAGACCGTCTCACCGGTCTTCCAGTTGGACTGAATCACATCCCGCAGTTCCCATTCGACCTCTTCATACGGGTGAACCCCGTCCTTGGAGAAGACCCGTTCAACGGTGAGCCTCTGTGGGGCTCGGCCTTTGGTTTCGGCGGGAATGATGTCTGTCATGGCCGGCTGTCCTTTGCTTGGTCTGGTGTGGATTGGATGTTTGGCTGCGCCTCGGCCAGGGCCGCGATCTCGTCTTGGAAATCTTGGATTGAAGTGAATGAACGGTAGACGGAGGCGAACCTCAGATAGGCCACCTGGTCCAGTTCCATGAGCGGGCCCAGCACCGCCAGGCCCACCTCATGTGAATCCACTTCGGCTTTGCCGTTTGCCCGGATCTGGTCTTCGACTTGTTGAGCCAAGATGGCCAGTTGATCTTCCGTGACGGGACGGCCTTGGCAGGCGCGGCGCACACCGCCTGCCACCTTGGCCCGGCTGAACGGCTCTGACGTGCCGCGCCGCTTGACCACGTTGAGGGCTGCTGTTTCCACGGTGGTGAACCGGCGGGAGCAGCCTGGGCATTGCCGGCGGCGCCGGATGGACGCGCCGTCATCAGCTGTCCGCGAGTCAACTACTCGCGAGTCTTGGTGACGGCAGAACGGGCAATGCACGCCGACCACTCTAACGACATCTGGTGTGGAATCAAGTCCGCAACACAACATGTTGTGGGTTTTTGAGATTTCCCTGGTGAGAGCCAGCTGGCTCAACGCCGCGGCACTTCAAGGGTGTCACCGGGGTTCAGTCCGGTACCGCGCAGCCCGTTGATGCGCTGAATCTCACTGACCACATCGCGGACATCGCGGCCGCCGGCGCGGTTCTCCGCGATTGACCAGAGCGTGTCCCCGCCCTGAACCACCACCGATTCGGTAGGCACGTACAGCGGCGCACCGGCCGCCCCTCCGGCCCGGTAAACCCCGATCAGCAAACCCGCCAAAACCAGTGCCAGCACCACCCAGCCGCGAACCGTCAAACGCCCGCCATAGCCCAAGGCCGCTGCCCCACCGGTGGCCGATGCCGCTCCCCGGCTCCCCGCCTGACGAACCGCCGCGCTCCGCCTGATCATGCCGCGGCCACTGACCCCAGGCCGCATAGTTCCATACGCCATGGCCCCGCGCCCGATGGCCGGCCCAACAACAACCGTTGCCATTTTCCAAACCCTCCATGTACAAGTGTTTCTTTCAAGCTCCCTTTGAGCTATGCTGATAGTCAACACCCGACCACTGACACCGTTACTACCAGCGAAAACGCTGCCGAGGCCGGGGAATGACACGCAATCAGCCCAAGGCGGGCAAGGAGGAAACATGATGCAACCAGCCCCCATCGTTCCGGATCGCGCGCTGACTGGCCGCCAACATCAAATCCTGGCCGTCATTGAACGGACCCTGGCCGAACGCGGCTACCCGCCCTCAATGCGGGAGATAGCCCGTCAGGTCCACCTGACCAGCGCCTCAAGTGTCAAGTACCACTTGGAAATCTTGGAATCCAAAGGCTATTTGCGCCGAGATGAACGCACCTCCCGCGGCATCGAAGTAATCAAAGACGAATCAACCGCCCCAGATGTCGACCCGGCCCGCAACGTGCCACTGTTGGGACGCATCGCCGCCGGCAACCCGGTCTTGGCCGAGGAAGATGTCGAGGGCTTCTTCCCGCTGCCCCGTTCGCTGGTCGGTGAGGGCGACGTGTTCATGCTTAAGGTCAAGGGTGATTCGATGACCGGCTCCGCCATTGAAGATGGCGACCTGGTGATTGTCCGCCGGCAACACATTGCCGAAAACGGACAGATCGTGGCCGCCCAGATTGACGGCGAGGCCACCGTCAAGACCTTCGCCATCCGCGATGGCAAAGTCTGGTTGGAGCCGTCCAACCCGGCCTATTCACCGATCGACGGCGGCGGCGCCCGCATTCTGGGACGGGTGGTCTGCCTGGTCAGGACTATGTGAGGCCAGCCCAGACCCAAAGCCCAGACCCAAAGCCCAGACCCAAAGGTCAGACTGGATTGGCGCCGGCCACCGCGTGAAGCTCGGCAGCCAACGCCGGACCCACTAGAGCCGTCAGCCGGGTGCCGCCCGCCTCATAGGTTTCAGCCAACACTTCCCCGGTCCGGTGCGCCCGCGCCACCAGGTCACCGCGCGCAAACGGCACCAGCACGTCCACCTCGACCGGCGGCCTCGGCAGGGCCTGCTCGATGCCGCGCCGCAGCTCTTCAAGCCCCTCGCCGGTGACCGCCGAAACAGCCAAAGAGCCTGGATAGGCTGTCAACAGGCCGTCCAGAACTCCCGGCGGGGCGGCATCGGCCTTGGCGAAAACGACCAGCTCAGGGCCCCAACCATCCTCACCGCCCAGTTCGGACAGGACTGAACGGACGGCCTCAATCTGGCCGGGCACGTCCGCCGCGGTCGAATCGACAACATGGACCAGCAGGTCGGCGTGGGCGGATTCCTCCAGGGTTGAGGCGAACGCCTCAATCAACTGGTGTGGCAGCCGCCGCACAAATCCAACCGTGTCAGACAGGGTGTAGGCCCTGCCGTCAGCTGCTTTGAGAGCCCGCACAGTTGGGTCCAAGGTGGCGAACAGTTGATCATCTACCAACACATCAGCCCCGGTCAGAGCCCGCATCAGCGAGGATTTGCCGGCGTTGGTGTAGCCCACCAAGGAAACCGAGGCGATTGAGGCCCGCCGGCGCTGGGCCCGCCGGCCCTCACGTTGCGGTGCCAGTTCAACCAACTCTCGTTTCAATTTGGAGATTCGGCTACGAATCCGGCGCCGGTCCAATTCAATTTTGGCTTCGCCTGGTCCGCGTGAACCGATTCCGGCGCCGCCGGCCACCCGGCCGCCGGCCTGCCGGGACATCGATTCGCCCCAACCGCGCAAGCGCGGCAGCAAGTACTCCAATTGGGCCAGCTCCACCTGGGCTTTGCCTTCCTTGGACTTGGCGTGGGAGGCGAAGATGTCCAGAATCACGGTGGTGCGGTCAACCACTTTGGCACCCACCACGTCCTCCAAGGCTCGCCGCTGGGATGGCGCCAGTTCCGAATCCACGATCACTGTGTCCGCGCCCAGTTCTCTGACCAGGCCGGCCAACTCTTCGGCCTTGCCCCGGCCCAGGTAGAGGGCCGGATCTGGGGCAATTCGCTGCTGCAGCACCTGATCTAAGACTTCGGAGCCAGCCGTTTGAGCCAAGGCGGCCAACTCCTCCAGCGACAGTTCGGCGGCCCGTCGGGTCTGACCGCCACCGAACAAGCCCACCAGGACAACCTTCTCCAACCGCAGTTGGCGGTATTCAACTTCGGTGATGTCTTGGAGTTCGGTCGCCAACGATGGCCGGCGGCGCAGCGCCGCGCGTTCTAGCTTTTCGAGTTCCTCCCAGCGGGCCTCCGGCGTGGACCCAGCCGCCGCTTTACGGCCAACTCCAGCGGCACCCGCCTCCGCGGCATCGGCCGCTGCGGCACTGGTGGCGGCGTCAACTTGGGGGTCAGCGGATGCGAGCGCAGCGGCATCGTCCACCGAACCGGGATGGTTGGACGGCGGGCCGGTGCGGCGCGGGCGGGACATGGTTCATCACATTACCCTGGGAACGTGGCCCACTACTTCGAGGCAAACCAGCCGGTCAACCCTGCAGACACCTGGGAGCTGCAGGTGGATCTGGCGGGGCGGCCAACCCGGGTCCTGACCGCTCCAGGGGTTTTCTCCGGCCGGCGGTTGGACTTGGGAACGGCGGTGCTGCTGCGCACCGAGCTGCGGCCCAGCCGTCAAGGCGGCCAGGCAGGCGAACCAGCCGAATCAGCCGCCGCCGGCGCCGCAACCAACGGCGGACAGTTGGAACCAGTGGCCGGCAACTTGGATCCCGGCGGTCTGATGGCTGGCCTGGCTGAAGCCGATCAATCCACCCACCTGTTGGACTTGGGCTGCGGGTGGGGCCCAATCGCGCTGGTCATGGCCCGGCTGGCACCCCAGGCGACCGTCTGGGCGGTTGACGTAAACCCCCGGGCTGTGGACCTGACCAGCCGCAACGCGGACCGTCTGGGGTTGCCCAACATTCGGGCGGTCTTGCCGGAGGCGGTCCCTGAAGCGACCAGGTTTGCGCGCATCTGGTCCAACCCGCCCATACGGATCGGCAAACCGGAGTTGCGGGCGTTGTTGACCACCTGGTTGGGCCGGCTGACCGCCAATGGCTGGGCGGACTTGGTGGTCCAAAAGAACCTCGGAGCTGATTCGTTGGCGCGTTGGTTGGAGACGGCCGCCAACTATCCGACTGAGCGGCTGGCCAGTGCCAAGGGTTTCCGGGTGTTGCGCTGCCACTCCCCCAACGCCGCCGGCGCGGAAGTCACCGCCGCCAACTAGCCAGGCGCGGGAGCACCGCAACTAGTTGAGCGTGCCGCGCGCCACCAATTTGGCCGGTCCAGTCAGTTCAACCACGTCATCCAACATGCGCACCCGCAACACTCCGCCAGGCAGTTCGACCTGCCAGGTGGTGGGGCCTTCAGCACCGGCCCTGGCCCAGGCCGCCAAGGCGGCGGCAGCCGCACCGGTGCCACAGGACAGCGTCTCACCCGAGCCACGCTCATAGACCCGCATGCGGATGACCCCTTTGGCCCCATCCACCACGATGAACTCAATGTTGGCGCCCCCCGGAGGAGCCGGCGAAATAGTGGGCGCGGTGGTCAGATCAAGGGCCTCAAGTTCGGTGCTGGACAGCACCACCACCACGTGCGGGTTGCCCACACTCAGCGACAGCCCACCCAATGGCCGGTCCAAGCCGGCCGCGAAGACTTCACAATCACAGCCCCGGCGGACCGCTGCCTGACCCCCTAGGAACTTCCATTTGCCAAGGTCAACGGCGTATTCGTGGTCTGCGCAGCGGACCAGCACAGGGCCGGAACGGGTGCCGACCAGGATCGCTTCGCCATCATCTGGGTGGGCCAGGTTCTCCGCTTGGAGGAAGGCCACAAACACCCTGATCCCGTTGCCGCACATCTCCGCTAACGAACCGTCAGAGTTGCGGTAGTCCATGAACCATTCGGCGCCGGCCTCGGCCGCTTCGGCTCCGTCCGGGATGGCCGCGCAGCGAACCGCGCGAATCACGCCGTCTCCGCCCACCCCAAAATGCCGGTCTGCCAGGGCGGCAGCCAGCTCTTCGGTCAATGGAAGCTCGTTGGTGGGATCAGCGTAGAGAACAAAATCGTTGCCGGTACCGTGGCCCAAAGTGAAAGCCATGCCCTCCGGCCAGCCGTTTACGTCGCTTGGCACCCGGTCAGCATAAGCGAAACCGCGCCGCGCCGCCTAGACCACCGCTTCGCAAATGCGTTTGGGCAGGTCAGGCTGGTTTGCTTGGAGCCAGGTGAAACGCGGGTCCCGTCTGAACCATTTGCGTTGGCGCCGCGCCAGCCGTTTGGTGGCGGCCGCGATGGACTGTTCGGCCAGTTCGGTGGCGAGCTCGCCATCCAGCACAGCCAGTGCTTCGGCGTAGCCGATGCCGCGCGCCGCGGTCCGCCCAAAAGGCCCGAACCGCCGCCGCAGTTCGGCGACTTCTTCGACCAGGCCGGCTGCGATCATCCAGGCGGCGCGTTGTTCTATGCGCTGGTCCAGTTCGGCCACGTCCAGGTCCAGGGCCACCATGGTGGCGGGGCGCCAACTGGAGTAGGCGGGCAGCTGGGCGGCGAACGGTTGGCCGGTCAACTCGATCGCTTCCAGGGCTCTGACCAGGCGGCGGATGTTGGCCGGTTCAATGTGGGCAGCTGCTACTGGGTCCAGCCGGGCCAGTTCAGCCGCCAGGTATTCGGCGCCTTGTTCTTCACCCAGACGCTCCCATTTGGCGCGGACTTGCGGATCAGTTGGCGGGAACACCACTGGGTCTGTCACAGCCCGCACATATAGGCCTGACCCTCCTACCAGCAGCGCTGTTTTACCGCGCGCCCAGATCTGTTCAATGTCAGCCCGCGCTTGGTGTTGATAGGCCGCCACGGAGGCGTTCTGGGACACTTCCAGCACGTCGATTTGGTGATGTGGAATGCCGCGCCGTTCGGCCGGCGGGGTGCGGGCGGTGCCGATCTCCATGCCGATGTACAACGCCATGGCGTCAGCGTTGACTATCTCTGCGTCTAGTTGGCCGGCCAGGTCTAGGGCCAGGGCTGATTTGCCGGCGGCGGTTGGCCCGGCCAAGACCACCAGCCGGCCTGCTTCGGTTTCGCCTGGCGCAGGAGTGGGGTTAGGGTCACCGGATGCGGTGGCGGTCACGCGGCATCTTCCAAATGGTTGGCTAGGAGTTGAGCCAAGTGCAGGCCGTCCCGCCCGGCCAGGTCCTGGGCTTGGGTGCGGCAAGAAAAGCCGTCCGCCAAGAATTGGGCTTCACCGGATTCGGCCAAAGCCGGCAGCAGGGAACGTTGCGCCACTTTGACAGAGGTTTCATAGTGGCCCTGTTCCATGCCGAAGTTCCCGGCCATGCCGCAGCAGCCGTCCAACCGGGTGATGTCCGCGCCCAGCCGGGTCAACAGGTCAAAGTCTTTGTCCCAGCCCATCACCGCGTGCTGGTGGCAGTGCGGTTGAGCCACGGCCTGAACCCCAGCCAGCGAAGGCGGCTGCCAATGGCCCTGATCTAAGTCTTCGGTCAGCACCTCCGCCAGGGTGCGGACAGCCTTGGCCACAGCCTGGGCCCGCCCATCCTTGGGCAGCAGATCCGGCAGATCGGATCGCAGCACGGCGGTGCAACTGGGTTCAATACCCACAATTGGGATGCCGTTGATGGCGAACGGCCCAAGCACTCCCAGCAGTTCATTGAGGTGGCGTTTGGCTCCGGCCAGTTGCCCAGTGGTAATCCAGGTCAGCCCACAACAAACTGACGGCGGCACCACGTAAACATCATGCCCGGCGTCCGCCAACACCCGGATCATGGCTTCGCCAATGGCCGGTGCCATGGCGGAGCTGAACGAATCAGCCCACAACAAGACCGGCCTGGCACCCTTTACCGAACCGGTGTCCCCCGCTTGCGGCACGCCCGCCAAGGCGGCCCGCTGCTGGAAGGTTTGGTCCGCGAACCGTGGCAAAGACCGGGCTGTGACCAGGCCTCCGGCCCGCATCAACAGCGGGCTCAACACTGGCAGGTGCAACACCAGGTTGGCCAGTTTGGGGACCTTGGAAGCCAGCCGTGTCCACCGGGGCAACCAGCCCAACAAATAGTGGGAAGCCGGCCGGCGTTTGCGCCGGTACCGCCGGTACAGCACCTCAGATTTGAACCGGGCCATATCAACCGCGGCCGGGCAGTCGCGTGAACAAGCTTTGCAAGCCAGACACAGATCCAGAGCCTCAGCCAGTTCCGGCGAATCGAAGCCCGGCCCGATCAGCGAACCGTTGGCCAGTTCTTGCAGCACCCTGGCCCGCCCGCGGGTGGAATCCTTTTCGCGGCCCCAAGCCAGGTAGGACGGACACATGAAGCCGCTGACATCGGCATGGCACTTGGCCACCCCGGTACACCGGTGCATGGCGTTGGTCAGATCACCCTTGTCAGACTTGAAGGCGAAACCGCCGCGGGCTTTGATGGTCCGGGCCGCCGGGCGGCGCAGATCGGCGGCGAAATCTACCGGTGCCACAATGACTCCCGGGTTCATCACGTTCAACGGGTCAAACATGGCTTTGACCTGGCCCATCAGCTTGACCGCGGCCGGCGAATACATCTGTTTGAGCAACGCCGAACGGGCCCGCCCGTCGCCGTGTTCACCGCTCAGCGAGCCATCATGAGCCACCACCACCTGGGCGGCTGCCTCCATGAAATCGGTGAACACTTGGGAGCCACGTTCGAACGGGAAATCGATGCGGATGTGCACACAGCCGTCGCCAAGATGTCCGTACGGCAAACCCTCCAAGTTGAACTGGTCCAACAGGGAGTCAAATTGCCGCAGATAGGCCCCCAGATTGGCTGGTGGCACGGCCGCGTCCTCAAAGCCTGGCCAGCCCTGATGCCCGCTGGGCGTTCTGCCACCCAGACCGGCGCCGTCCTCTCTGATTCGCCAAATGGCCTTCGATTCGGGGCCGGCCGGCACAATGCGGTGCGGCACACCGGCCGCCTCAGCCACCACCGCTTCGGCTTCGCCCTGGGTGGCCACCTCAACCATCAACCAAGCCCCACCCTTGGGCATCTCAGGCACGGACCCGCCATGCCTGCGGAACACATCCACCAAACGCACATCCATGCCTTCCATGGCCAGTACGGGATGGGTGATCAACGCTGGGACGGCATCGGCGGCATCGGCCAACGTAGGGAAACCCAACACCACCAGGTGTGGCGCCGGGGCCAACTCAACCAAGTTCAAGGTGGCGGCCGTGACCATACCCAAGGTGCCTTCGGAGCCGACTATCGCCTTGGGGAGATCGGCGCCGTTCTCTTCGAGGAGGTGTTCCAAGCCGTAGCCGCTGACTTGACGGCGGAAGCGACCGAATTCGGTCCGAATGGTGGCCAGGTTGGCGCGGACCAAGTCCGCCAGCCCTTCGACTGGTCCAAGGTCTCCGCGGTGGGCCTCAATCCGATGGCCGCGGCCGTTGATGAACGTCAAACTGTCCACGTTGTCTGCGGTGCGCCCATAGGCTATGGCGTGGTTGCCACAGGCGTTGTTGCCAATCATGCCGCCAAACGTGCAACGCGAATGGGTGGAAGGGTCCGGGCCGAAACGCAACCCGCGGGGCGCCAAGACTCGCTGCAGCGAATCCATCACCACCCCTGGTTGAACTCTGGCCAGCCGTGCCCCCAAGTCGATGTCCAAGATTTGGTTCATATGCCGGGATGTGTCCACCACCATGCCCGCACCCACCGCGTTGCCGGCGCATGAGGTGCCGGCGCCGCGCATGGTGATTGGCGTTTCGAAACGGCGGGCCAGGTCGCCAATGGCGGCCAGGTCGGATTCATCGGCCGGGTAGACCACCACCTGCGGCGGCACCCGGTAGTTGGACGCGTCGGTCGAATACATGGCGCGCGTCAACTGGGAGGAATCGACCTGTCCGCGGAGGGCCCGCTCCAAGGCGCCGGTTAGCGCCTCCAGGCTCGCGGTTTGGTCGGTTTGCTCCACCCAGCCAGTCTCCCACGCCGCCACCCGGCGGGCGAGCCGGCGGCCCACAAGTCGCCGAACCAGACATGTGTCGTTTGCGTTGGCGTCCCGTCGGATCAGTGCCGGTGGCCGATGCCGCCGCCAGACTCGTCGAGTTTGCCACCGTTGGCAACGGGGTTTAGGGGCGGGTGCTCCGAACGCCCGTCAGCTCCGCATCCGGGCCGCCCTCGACCTTACGGGGTGTAGGGGCGGGTACTCCGAACACCCGTCGGTGGCACCGAGCGGGACGCAGACAGGGTTTGACGGCCGCGGTTCGGGGTCGCGAGCGGAGGTCGGAGGCTGAGCCGGCGGCATCGGCCAGCAGTAGCGTTCCCACAAACTGGCGGCGAAGAACTGGGCCGATCCGTTAGGGCGGGCACGGCGCGGCGCCACCTAACGTGGTTGTCTGTGACTCAAACCATGGTCAATTCACAGCACCTAGGTGACCTGTCGCGGCGTTCCGCCGGCCGCTATCCAAACAAGACTGCCCTGGTAGATGGCGATTTTTCGATCACCTACGCCGAACTGGACGCAGTGGTTGAATCAACCGCCGCAGCCATGCAAGCCGCCGGCCTAGTCAAGGGTGACACGGTGGTGGCCCTGTCCCGCAACTGCTGGCACATGGCGGTCCTGCCGTTGGCCGCCGCCCGCGCCGGTGTGATCATGGCACCGATCAACTTCTTGTTGTCCGCAGCTGAGGTGGCCACCATTTTGCGCCTGGCTCAGCCCAAGGCCATGATCGCTGAAGAACACCTGGTGGACGTAGCCCAAGAAGCCATCAACCAAGCCGGACTGCCAGACGTGATCAGATTGGGGATTGAGCCTAAGGGCCGTTCCCGGGCCGCCGGCTGGGCAGACCTGGACACCTGGCTTAGCCACAGCGGCAGCGCCGTGCCGCAAGTCGTGGCAGATACAGACGTGGTCCGTTTGATGTTCACCTCCGGCACCGAAGCCGGCCCCAAAGCAGTCCAACTGACCAGCCGTTCGCTGATGTGGCAGTACGTCACAACGTTGCTGTCCGGCGGCGGCGCCTCCACCGATGTCGACTTGCATTTCATGCCGCTGTATCACTGCGCCCAACTGGATGTGTTCTTGATGCCGGACCTGTACCTGGGAGCCACTTCAGTGCTGTTGCGGTCCGCCGGGCCGGCCCGAATCCTGCGCGCCATTGAGCAACACGGCGTCAACAAGATGTTTGCCACGCCATCCAAATGGATTGAACTGCTCCATTCACCGATCTTTGATCCAGCCAAGTTCGCCACCATCACCAAGGGTTACTACGGGGCTTCCGCCATGCCGGTGCCCGTCCTGTTGGAACTCGCAGAAAGGCTGCCTCACCTGCGGTTATGGAACTTCTACGGGCAGACGGAGATGTCTCCGGCGGCTTGTATCCTGCCGCCTGAAGACCAGCTGGAATATGCCGGATCGGCCGGGCAGCCGGGGCTCAACGTGGAGATGGCCATCCTTGATCAGAACTGCCAACCGGTGCCGGACGGTCAAGTCGGAGAGATCGCCTTCCGTTCTCCTCACGCCTGCGCCGGCTATTTGGGCGATACCGCCGCCACCGAGGCGTTGTTCCGTGGCGGTTGGTTGCACACCGGCGATGAAGGCTACCGCTCGGAAGCTGGGCGGCTCTACTTTGTGGACCGGGTCAAAGACACAGTCAACGTGGGCGGCGAAAAGGTCTCCTCCCGGGAAGTGGAAGAAGTCATCTACCGCATGGATGAAGTTGCCGAAGTGGCGGTGATTGGCGTGCCTGATTCGCGCTTCATTGAGGCTGTGGCCGCGGTGGTCAGCCCACGCCCTGGCGCCACCATTGACCCTGAAGCGGTGATCCGCTTTGCCCGCGCCCATTTGGCGCGTTTCAAAGCGCCGCGGTTTGTGGTGGTGGCGGAGACGTTGCCCAAGAACGCGTCCGGCAAAATCCTAAAGCGCGAGCTTAGAGCGCAACACAAGGGGTTGGCGCTGACCTGAAGGCGCCGGTTGGTCCGCCACAGCAGCAGCCACATCTGGCCGCCGCTTGGCATACGGCAGCACTTCGAACAGTTGGCCGGCGGTGCCATCAGCGATCAGGTGATGTGGGGCGCTGCGAGTGATCACCGTCTGGACTATGTCCCCAGGATTGATTTCCCCGCCGGCCCAGTCCGCCGGCGGGGACACATGCACCAGGCGGCCATCGCGGGCCCGGCCCGAAATCCGGCCACTGGCTTTGTCTTTGCGGCCCTCCCCGGCGGCCACCAGCACCTCGACCGAGCGGCCAACCTGTTTGGCGTTGTCCTCTTCGCTGATCTGATCTTGGAGTTCAACCAGGCGGTTGAACCGTTCCTGGACCACTTCCGGCGGCACTTGGTCAGCCATGCCAGCGGCCGGGGTGCCCGGTCGTGGCGAGTAGATGAATGTGAAAGCTGAGGCGAAACGGGCTTCGCGGACCACATCCAGCGTGGCCTGGAAATCTTGTTCGGTTTCACCGGGGAAGCCAACAATGATGTCGGAAGAGATGGCCGCATCAGGCAGGGCGAGGCGAACCTTTTCCAACAAGCCTAGGAACCGCTTGGCCCGGTAGGACCGGCGCATGGCGCGTAACACCTGGTCAGAGCCGGATTGGAGGGGCATGTGCAGTTGGTGGGCCACGGCCGGAGTCTGGGCCATGGCTTCGATCACGTCCTCGGTGAAGGCCGCCGGATGGGGTGAGGTGAACCGGAGGCGTTCCAGGCCGGGGACGGCGCCAACGGCGCGCAGCAGCTTGGAGAAGGCAGCCTTGTCGCCGAATTCGGCTCCATAGGTGTTGACGTTCTGACCCAGCAGCGTGACTTCCACGGCCCCGGATTTGACTACCGCCTCAACCTCCGCCAGGACATCACCGGGGCGCCGGTCGCGTTCTTTGCCGCGCAGCTGCGGCACAATGCAAAACGTGCAGGTGTTGTTGCAGCCCACAGAGATGGACACCCAAGTCGAATACGGTGATTCGCGCCGCGTTGGCAGCGTGGACGGAAACACGCTGAGCGCTTCTTCGATCTCAACTTGGGCGGTCTGTTCCCAGGCGGCCCGCTCCAGAAGGGCCGGCAATGATCCCAAGTTGTGGGTTCCGAACACCACATCCACCCACGGCGCTTTCTCCACTATGCGGTGGCGGTCATGTTGCGCCAAGCAGCCGCCCACCGCGATCTGCATGCCAGGGTGGGCTTCTTTGATGGCGCGCAGTTGGCCCAGGTTGCCGAACAGCCTGGTGGCAGCGTTCTCCCGGACAGCGCAGGTGTTGATCACCACCACGTCCGCTTCGGGGATGCCTTGGCTCAGCACGGCGCCCGCTTCACCGGCCACATATCCGGCGGCTTCCAGCACGCCGGCCATGTGTTCAGAATCATGGACGTTCATTTGGCAGCCCATGGTGCGGATGGCGTAGGTACGGGGAGTTTCGGGATTCATCGGGCCTCAAGCCTAACGCCCGCCACTGCCTGCCAGGCCTCCCCTCAAAGAACCTGAGGCTGGGACGGTTCGCACGCCGATTTGGTGGTGTTGCCCGGTAATGTGTCTGGGTGGCCAAAACTGGAGGGTCTTCGCAATGAAAGCGTTTGCCGTCACTTCTCCCGGGCGGCTGGATACCATCCACCTGCCCGTTCCCGAATTGGGACCGTTTGATGTCCTTTGCCGCATGCAATACGGCACCGTTTGTGCCGGCACCGACGCCCGAGTGGTGGCCGGCCAGGCTGGCCCTGGTGTCTACCCAGCGGTGATTGGGCATGAATCGATTGGTCAAGTCGTGTTGACCGGCCATGCGGTGCGGTCTTTCCGCGAGGGAGATTACATAACCAGGGTTGGTCTGCCACCTTCGACTGACGGTTCCTATCATCTGGCCTGGGGTGGCATGGCTGAGATGGGTATCGCCAGGGATCATGCGGCGCTGCGGCTATCCGGGGCGCGTCGCGGCGAGTGGTTCCCCTACCGGGTCCACCAGGTGATTCCGTCAACTCTGATGGAACCAGCCTTGATGCCCATGTTTGTGACTTGGCGTGAAACGCTGTCCTACGCCCACCGGATCGGCTTTGCGGCCGGAACCAACGTGCTGATTTCTGGAACCGGGGCCTCTGGGCTGTCTTTCGCAGCCATGGCCCGGGCTCTGGGCGCACCGTTGGTAGCAGTGGTCGGATCCGAATCCCGCCGGGCGGCCGCCCTGGCCGCTGGTGCGGACCTGTTTGTCTCCTACCGCGACGCGGCAGAAGTGGATCAACTGGTCAAAGACCATCGCAATAGGTTCAACATCCTGGTGGACGCGACCGGCATCCCGGCCTCTATCAATCGTCTGCTGCCCGCCTTGCGGGAGGGCGGAACCATTGGCAATTACGGCTTGGATGATCCAGACAACTACGCCATCAATCCCACCCTGGCCCACAGTTTCACTTTCTACAACGGCGGCTATGACGAACCCGAAACCCATTGGGAAGTGATTGACCTGGTCCAACACGGCAAACTGGACGCCCGCCACTGGATTGACCCCTCCAAGATGTTCGACTGGTCCAACATCCCCGCGGCCTTCGCCGCCGCCCAAGACCGCTCCCAAATCAAACCCCTAATCAACCTCCACCCCTAAGCCATCCCGCATGAGACCCAAGCGCCGCCATCTCACCCGCGCCGCGCTTGCCCTAACAGCATCAGCCTTCCTGATCCTGACCGCTTGCAACCAGAAAACCGGGGCCGCGGAACTGGAGGCGGCGATCGCGGAAGAGATCGAAGCCGCTACCGAGGGACGAATGGAGCGGTTCAGCTTGGCCGATGGGCACGTTGGCCAGCCCAACTGGGTTTGGCTTGAGCCACCTCTCAGTACCGACACACTCCGCTCCAGCGACATGGCTGCGTCCATTTCGGTGATCGACTCCCACAAGGACGACCGCAGATTGCACGGCAACGGGCTTGAACTGCGCATCTCCAGCGGATCGGCCGCACCGAATCAGGGGC
>JAIRTF010000134.1 GCA_031255075.1 Bifidobacteriaceae bacterium
GTGACGGTGGCGTCCACTTCGCTGGGCGCGGTAGCTGAGGGGGCGTTGGCCAAGGCCCTGTCGGAGCCTTTCCATCAACTCGGTCTGCCGCCGGCTTCAGCCCACGCCGTGGCGGCGGGGGTGGCCCTGCTGGCGGTGGTCTATCTGCATGTGGTCTTGGGGGAGATGGTCCCCAAGAATCTGGCTCTGACCGAACCGGAGCGGGCGGCCTTGATCCTGACCCCGGTGCTGGTGGTGCTGGCCTGGCTGCTGACCCCGGTGACGGCGGCCCTGCGCGGCATCGCCTGGCTGGTGTTGCGGGCTCTGCGGGTGCAACCGAAGGCTGAGGTGGCTTCGGCTTTCACGGCGGTGGAGCTGGCCGCCATAGTCCACCATTCGACCCAGGCCGGTGTCTTGCCCGATGCCGAGGGGCTGATCTCCGGGTCGTTGGAGTTTTCGACCAAGACAGCCCGCGATGTGATGGTGGCTGAAGCCGACCTGGTCACGGTGGGGCACGATGTCACTCCCGAGGAGCTGGAGGGCAAGGTGGCCAAGACCGGCTTTTCTCGCTTCCCGGTTCGGGACGGTTCAGGCGAGCTGAGTGCCTATCTCCACATTCAGGATGTGTTGGATTTGACCCGCCCTGACCGCCGCGGTTTGCCGGTTCCGGCTGGGCGCCTGCGGCCCATGGTTCACGCCGAGGCTGGCGATGAGGTCGAAGACGTTCTGGCCACCATGCAGCTGACCCGTTCCCATTTGGTGGCAGTTCCCGGTGGGGTGGTGTTCATGGAGGATGTGTTGGAGGAACTGGTTGGTGAGGTCAAAGACGTGATGCAACGTCACGCCCGCTGACCAGACCTACAGCTCAGAGCCGGTTGGCCCAGCTGGCTTCCATGGTTTCTTCTTCTAGGTCCAGTTCACGCATGATCCGCCGCATGACTGTTTCGTTCAGCCGGCCGGCGTTGCGTTCGGCCACCACCACCGCTCGCTGGGCCTGCACCATTTGCGTCCGCAGATCGGTGATCAGGGAGGACAGCCGCGCTGCCCGGCGGCGCAGTTCCTCAGCGCTGGGCAGGCCCTCTTCGCCTCGGAGCACCCTTTCAGCCATGCCGCCGCCTTGTTCGGCTATGGACAGCAGGTCG
This sequence comes from Bifidobacteriaceae bacterium, assembly GCA_031255075.1. Lineage (GTDB taxonomy): Bacteria > Actinomycetota > Actinomycetes > Actinomycetales > WQXJ01 > JAIRTF01. The sequence goes on from JAIRTF010000134.1 coordinate 1,122, forward strand.
GCTTCGGTCAGGTCGGCTTCGGGGTGCATCAGGGTGGCGGCGGCCGCTTCGCGGGCAACCAACCCTTGGGTGGCCCATTTGGCGATCTTCTCGGCCTCGGTGTTCCCCATAACCCCGCTCCAAGCGTCCACCTGCCCGCGAACCACAGCGGCGGCGGCCCGGGTGGCGATCAGCCGCACCCGCGCTTCGGAGGCGTCGTCTTCTTCCTTTTCGGCGTCGGATGAGATTTTCAATGCCCGGATCAGTGAGGGCAGGGTCAACCCTTGGATCAACAAGGTGGCGATGGTCACCGTGTAGGCGGCCAACTGCACTGTGGCGCGTTCGGCGAAGGGCCGGTCTCCCACCATGACGGGGATGGCTGCGGCGGCGGCCAGGGTCACCACCCCGCGCATCCCGGCCCACGAGGTGACCAACAGTTCGCGCCCTGTCAGCTTGTCGGCACCGGTTTCGCGGCTGTGGCGGCGCATCCATTTGGATCTGGCCAACAGTTCGGTGGCGTAGATGTACAGCGGTCTGATCAGCAACGCCACCGCGAGCACCGCGAAGGACACCACCAACGCCCGGGCCAATGATTGGTCGGATTCGTGGACGTCCAGGATTACCCAGCGCAGTTGCAGACCAATCAACGCGAAGGTGAAGGATTCCAGCATCAGGTCGATTGACGCCCAGATTGGTTCTTCGTGGAGCCGCGTCGCCACCGATGTCGAAGGCGAGGCTTGGCCAATGTAGAACCCGGCCGCCACCACGGCCAGCACGCCGGAACCGTGGTATTCCTCGGCTATCCAGTAGGCCACGAACGGCAGCATCAGGCCGATCACCGTGTCCACGGTGGCGTCTCGCAGCCCGGATCGGGCCACTTGGGCAATGAACGCCAAGCCCAGTCCCACGGCCACGCCTACCGCCACGGCCAGGACAAATACCACCAGCCCTTCCGACAGGCCGGCGCCGGTGGCGTAGACAGCGGCCAACGTCAGCCGGTAGAGCGTCAACGATGTCGCGTCGTTGATCAGCGATTCGCCGCCCAGCAGGGTCATTACCCGCCTGGGTAAGCCCAGTTTTCGGCCGACGGCGCTGGCCGCCACGGCGTCCGGTGGGGCCACCACCGCGCCCAGCAAGAGCGCCGCCGGGAAGGATAACCGCGGGTCAAGTAGATAGGCCGTCAGGCCCACTACCAGCGCTGTTACCAACACCAAGCCGACCCCTAGCCGGATGATCGGTTGGATGGCGGCGCGGAAATCTTGGTAGGAGCTGGACAGTGCCGCCGAATACAGCAGTGGGGGCAGCACAATGCCCAGAATCAGTTCAGGTGGGAATTCGACCTGTTTCAGACCCGGGAAGAATGAAGCGACTAGCCCCACGGCCAACACCACCAGCGGCGCGTTCCAGCCCAGGCGCCGGGCAAAGGCGGCCACAACAATCCCGGCCAGCAGGACCGTCACCACGCTGAACTCGTTCATATTGGACCTTTGTCGGTGGTTACCCTACTGGGCGGGCGGCGCGGAGGAGTCGCCTTCTGCGCCATCGTCGGGGGTGCCTTCGCCGTTGTCGCCTTCGGTGCCGTCACCCTCTTCGCCGTTTTCGGCGTCGTCGGAGGTATCGGCGTTTTGGGCGTGGCCCTCAACTATCTTGACGATGTCCACCAGCACGGCCACCGGCAAATAGGAACCGGCCTTGCCGGGCAGCAGGATCAACACCCGCGATCCCACCGGTACACCAACCAGTTCGCTGAAGGCGGTGACCGTTGACTGGTCGCCGCTCGGATCGGCGCGGACCACGATCGGTTGGGGGCCCCGGTCTTGGACCCAGGTTGACCCGGCTGGGTCTCCCATCCAGTCGGTGGCCACGTAGTGAACCAACACTTGATCGGCGTCTTTGACGGCCGGCCCGGTGCCGGTGGCGATCACTGTGGCTGAAACCTTGGTCGGTTCGGCGGTGCCGCTGGGAACGGTCAACGTGGCGGCCTCACCCAGGCCACCTTCGATCCGCACATCAATCTTGGCGCCGGTCGGGGCAGCGTCCTTCTGGGCTTCGAGGTCCTTGGAGAACTGTTCGCGAATGTCAACCACCACTACCAGCGTGGCGCCCGCATCCAAGCCCAGGTTCAGGTCGCTGACCAGGGTTCCTTCAGATGGCGGAATTATGCCCAGCAGACGCGAGCCGACTTTTTGGTCGAAGACCACCCGCGCCAGGCCTTCATAGGTTGGCACGTCAGATCGCACCGGGAAGACCAGGCGGTCAGCCTCGGTGAAGGTTTCCATGACCGCTTCGGTCTTGCCCCATTCCCAGATTGCCAGGTCCACGGAGACCAGGTTGTTTTCCTTGACTGTTTCGCCGGTCCCAGCCATGCCGTCTTGGACTTGGGCTTGCAGTTCGGACGGCGCCGCGATGTAGGGCGATGGCGTCTCGCTCGGTTCCGGTTCGGCGTTCTCTTCACCTTCGGCCGGCTGATCGCCTTCGCCGTCGGCCGGTGCTTCCTCATCGCCGGTCGGCGCGTCATCGGCTGGGGGCGGCTCGGAACTTTCCGGGGTTTCGGATTCGCCTTCAGGTGGCGGTACCTCGTCGCTCGGTGTCGGCGCTGGAGATGACTGTCCCTCCCGCAGCGGGAATGCAATAGTCGGCAGTTCGCCGAAGGCTCCGGTCAGGGTGGGCAACTGGGACGGGTCAACCGTCACGCCGGCCTTGGTCAGGGGCGTGATGGTGTTGTCCTCATCGCCGTTGCCGGTACAACCGGCCAGCGCAAGGCCGGCCGCCACTAGGGCTGCGGCTAGTTTCGAAGCTGGGCGCACGTCAACTCCAGGATCTGTCAGGTGGAATTCGATCACCGACATCATTCCACAAAGCATGAGGTGCGGGCAGCTTGCCACCACCGGCAGTCAAGATCTGTACCCCGCCCGGAGCCCCCTAAAAGGCCGGGACAACCGAGTTGTCAGTCCACCTCTCCTGAATGAACTTCTTGACCTCGGGGGAGTGCAACAGGTCGTTGAGCTTCTTCAGGTCGGCGTCGTTCTGCTTGGCACTGGTGGTGACCAGAATGTTCACGTAAGGGTTGTCGACGGCTGTTTCGGCCAGCAGGGCATCCTTGGCGGGGGACAGGCCGGCGTCAAGGGCGTAGTTGCCGTTGATGACGGAGTAGTCCAGGTCTGGCAGGTTGACAGCCAGCAGTTTCGATTCCAGTTCAATCAGCTCCACGTTGTATGGCGAATCAGCTGCCAGGTCGTCAATCGTCGGGTCGCGGTCGCCCGTGTCGTTCAGTTTGATGATGCCGGCGTCTTCCAACAGCCACAGCCCGCGGGCTTGGTTGGCGGGATCGTTTGACACACCAATCACAGATCCGTCCGCCACCTGATCAAGGGAATCGTGTTTCGAGGAGTAGATCCCCAACGGTTCGATGTGAATGCCTTCGAAGGCGTAGAAGTCGTAGTCATATTCGGCTTCTTGGGCCTCCAAGTAGGGCACATGCTGGAAGTAGTTGGCGTCCAGGTCGCCTTGGCTGAGCGCCTTGTTGGGCAGGATGTAGTCCTGGTATTCAACAATCTTCAGGTTGATCCCGGCCGCTTCAGCCAGGTTGTCCCGCACATATTGGAGGATTTCGCCGTGCGGGACGGGGCTGGCCCCCACGGTGATGGTGGTCAGGTCTTTGTTGTCGTCATCTTTGGAGCCACAGCTGCTGAGAGTCAGCGCCGCGGCAAAGGCGGTGATCAGCGCCACCGGAGCGGTCTTCTTCATGGTCTTCTCCTTTGTCTGCTTGGTTGGCAACGTACGTCTTTAGGGTGGGGTTGGGCCCCGCCTCAGCGGGTGTGGTCCAGCCTTCTCACGATCAGGTCGCCCAGGATTTGGATGGCCTCCACCATGATCAGGACTATCACCACAACCATCACCAGGATGTCAGTTTGGTTGCGGGTGTAGCCCCAGTTGTAAATAAGGTCCCCCAGACCGCCGGCGCCAATCGTGCCGGTGATCATCGAATAGCCGATCAACGTGATGAACGTGACGGTGGCGGCGGCCACCAGATCGGGCCGGGCTTCGCGCACCGCTACACCCCAGGTGATCTGCCACCGGGTGGCGCCCGCCATCTGGGCGGCTTCGATCTTGCCCAGCGGCACCCCGCGGACGGCGTTCTCCGCCAGCCGCGCATAGAACGGGATACAGCCGATGGCCAGGGCCGGCACTCCACCTTGCCAGCCGATGGTTGAACCCAACAGCCACCGCGTGAACCCGATCAGCAGCAGCATCAGCACAATGAATGGGATGGCTCGGCCCAGGTCTACAACCACATTCAGGATCCGGTTGACCAGCCGGTTTGGGGCTAGTCCGGTCCGGGCCGTGTACCAAACCGCCAGTCCCAACGGCAGCCCAACCACCACTCCGACCAGCGCCGAGACGGCCACTTGGCCCAGGGTTTCTAGGATCGCCGCGCCAATCCGCGAAGTGAAAGCGGTGTTGGAGAAGTAGGTGCCGCCGCTGGCCGCCAGTATCGCCTCTACCATCTCACTCCTCCTCGCTTGCCTTGGTTGCCCGATGCCGCTCGGCGTCTTGGTCTCCAGCCTCACCCTCAGTCTCAGGTGTCGCCGGCGCACCACCTTCGGCATCTGCACCCAGTTGGGTGTCGGCGCCGGGTTGGGCCGCTGCGCCAGGTTCGAGTTCCGCCTCGGACCTGACCTCGGCCGCAGAGTCAGCGGCCGCTTCGGCCTTCTCCGCCGCACTGATGGCCGTGACGTAGAGGCCGGCTTCGCGCAGGCGGGCGATGGCGGGTTTGAGTGCCTCAGGTTGGCCGTGCAGGCTGAACCGCCCAACGCGGTGACCGGCCAGTGTTTCCAAGGTGCCCGCTTCGATGGCCACCTGATCGGGCAGATCGGCCAACAGCCTAAGAACTTCCTGGATTGAGAAATCAGCTGAGGAGAAGGAAACCTCCACTTGGGCGCGGGTTTCGCCAACCGGTGCAGCGGCCAGGGGGATCAGGTCTCGCGACAGTTGCGAGCCGTAGTCCGCTACCACCTCGCCAATCGGCCCAGATTGAACAATCCGCCCTTTGGCCAGCAGTGATACTGAATCACAGACCTGCCGGACCACGGCCATCTCATGGGTGATGATCAACACCGTCAACCCCAAAGTGGTCGAGACGTTCTTGATCACTTCCAACAGGTGTCGGGTGGTGGACCAGTCCAGGGCCGAACTCGGCTCGTCGCACAACAGCACCGAAGGTGAACTGGCCAAGGCCCGGGCTATGCCGACCCGTTGTTGTTGTCCGCCGGACAGTTGGGCCGGGTAGGCGCCGGCCCGGTCCGCCAGGCCGACCATCTCCAACAACTCTGCCGCCCGGGCTTTGGCCTTGGTCTTCGATAGGCCGGCCACTCGCAGCGGGTAGGCCACGTTGGCTCCAGCGGTACGCGAATCAAACAGATTGACGTGCTGGAACACCATGCCGATCCGTCGGCGTTGTTGCCGTAGTTCGCGCTCCGGCAGGGCGGTCAGGTCTACACCATCGATCCGCACAGCACCGGCCGTCGGCCGTTCCAGCAGTGTCAGACAGCGGATCAGAGTGGACTTGCCGGCACCGGACGGCCCTACTATGCCGTGTATCGCGGCATCGGGCACCTCCAATGTGAGCCCATCCAAGGCCGTGACGGTGCCGTGCTTGGTCGGAAACTCTTTACGTAACTGGAGCAGCTCTATCAACTACTGATGCCTTTCTGAGCGCAACGGATGGTTCGGTCTGAATGGGCGCTGAGCGCTGGCTGACTCGGTTCGGCTTGGCGCGGTACGGCCCGTTGCCGAGCGGCAGTCAGCCGCGGGAACACATTCGTGCGCAGATGGACACCGGCTGAGGTTACCATGAGGGGGGACGCGAGTCAGTTGGACCGGGTCGAAGGCCGACCACACGTTAGCTTCGCGCCACCCAAAGTTTGCTGTGATATACGTCACTAAACGGGAAGTTTTACTGGTGTCAGGTGGCTTGTTGGCCAGTTGGTTTTGGTAAGACGGTCCCAGACGGCTAGGGTCGAGCTGTAGGGGGAGGTGAACAGGCTTGAAGGCACTTGTGGCGGTCGCGTCGAAGCACGGCGCAACCTTGGAAATGGGCCGCCATTTGGGTGATGCGTTGGCCGAATGCGGCGTCGAGGCGACGGTCTGCCCAGCCGACCAGGTGACCTCACTGCGCAACTTCGATTTCGTGGTGCTGGGCACCGCCGTCTATGCCAACAAGATGCTCCCTCAGATGACCGCGCTGTGCTACCGATTCTCTGATCATCTGGCTCACCGCCCGGTCTACCTGTTCTGCTCCGGCCCGGTAGACGCGGCCCACCCAGAAACGGTGCCCATGCCAATGGACGCCCGCGATCTGGTCAGACGGGTTGGGGTGCGCGGCGCCAAGACCTTCGGCGGCCGTTTGAGCTTCGATTTGCTGCGCCCCACCGAACGGGCGTTGATGCGAATGGTCGGTGCCCGCGCCGGTGACTACCGCGACTGGGACACCGTTGAAGACTGGGCCCGCTGGGTGGCCGAAGATGCAGCCAGTGCAACACGGACTTCCTGACTAGGTCTTTTACTCCCACAAAACCCGCTGAAGTGCGCCATCGCCGGGCCGCTGCCCAGGTCGGTGGGATACAGTGTGCTGGTTCTTTGGCTACTAACTAGGGAAATTGATGAAGAAGCTGTTGGCCATACCGGCCGTCATTGCACTGGTCTTGGTGATCGCCGCTTGTGGCGACAAGGACTCGGATCCGGGTTCAAAGACTCCCAACCCCAGCTCGTCGAACGGAGCCGATGGCCCGCTGGGTCAGGTCAAGTGGATCGATGGCGAAACGCCCAGCTTGGAGTTCCCCATCCCATTCAACATGGAGCCAGAATCCGCCTTCCGGATTGTCAAGGCTGGCGATGGCGATGAGGTCAGGCCCGGCTCCGTGGTGCTTCCCCGCTTTGTGTTGTACAACGCCGCTGATGGAACCGAAGAGGGCTCCACCTATGAAGGCGGCCAAGATGTGCCGATTATTGTTGCTTCAGAAGAGCAACCCGGCTACCCGTTCTGGCAGGCGATGAACGGTCAACGGGTTGGTGCTGAGCTGATCGTGGCCTGGAAAGCAGAGGCGCCGGCTGATGCTTCCGCCGGTCAAGAGCGGACTATCTGGTTGGGCGCCTTCACCATCACCGAAGTTAGGCCCACCCGGGCTGCTGGTGAGGTGATCGAACAGACCGATCCGAACCTGCCCAAGGTGACGCTGGCCAAATCTGGCCAGCCGTCAATTGAGGTGCCGGCGGTGCCCGCACCGGATCATTTGGTCGCCGAGACGCTGATCAAGGGTGACGGCCGGGCTGTCGAATCGGACGATTCGCTGTTGTTGAACTACACCGGCTGGGTCTGGGGCGGCGAAGAGTTTGACAGCTCCTGGCCAATGGACCAGCCAACCGAACTGTCTCTGGCGTACCTGATCGAGGGTTGGAAACAAGGGCTGGTCGGGGTGCCGGTCGGTAGCCAAATGCTGCTGGTCATACCACCGGAGCTGGGCTACGGCTCGGATGACAAGCCCAACATCCCGCCCAACTCGACCTTGATCTTTGTGGTGGACATCGTCTTCGCCGCCTAAGAGTCGCCGCCGGCCGGTCCGGGCGTCCGCGCCCGCCGCTGTGTGCCTCTTTAGGCCTCCGCGCCCGCCGCTGTGCCTTCGCTCAACCAGGCCAGAGCGGTTTGGTGTTGGGTGGTCAGCACTTTGAGCATGGCCGGCACAGCCGCCTCTTCGATTGACCGGCCCAGCAGCGGAATCGAGGCTTTGACATCCGCCGAATAATCCAACTGGCTGCCGTCCCGGTTGGGGCTGAGCACAATCCGGCCTTCGCAGTGGACTGGCGCCCCGGCAATTTCCGCCGCGGCGGAAGCTTCCCGGCTGCCGTCTGCCTTCGGCGGCTGCCAAACCGAAGCCTGGCGCAGTTCCAAGCCACCGGCGGCCAGCATCTGGGCCCGGGCCGGCAGTTGAGCGGCTGGCAGGGTGGCGCGGACCGTGACTGTGAATTCCCCAGTCGGTTGGCCGCTGACACTGACTTGGGTGCTTTCGGCGCCGGCTGCCCGGGCCGCGGCATCGACAAAACTGGGCGTGGCGAGCAGCTCGGCCAAGCGTTGAGGGCTGGCCGGGAAGTCGTAGTGGGCGGTCAAGCGCATGGCCCAAGACTAATATCCAGGTGTGTCATCGTTCGCTTCAACCAAAGAGCGCCTCACCGATCTGTCTGATTCGGATTGGGACCTGATCCGGCGGCTGACTGGAGAATCGCAGGTCATAGCCGATTTGGGGTTCGCTGATCTGGTCATCTGGTTGCCCACCACGGCTGGTTCGTTTGAGGCGGTGGCGTTGCGGCGGCCGGGCACCGGCTCCACCATCTATCACGAAGACGTGGTTGGCGCCATGGCTACCCGGGCCCAGCGGGAGGATTTCCGCCAGGCCATGGAGACGGGTGTGATTGAACGCCGGTCCAACCCCCGCTG
>JAIRTF010000204.1 GCA_031255075.1 Bifidobacteriaceae bacterium
AGACCACGACCGGCGCCGACTGGGGTTCATTCCCGCAGGATTTCGTTGACTTCCAGATGCTCACCGGGCAGTCCTCTTACTGGTACTCCTCAGGTGGCGCGGCCGATGCCAAGAAGCCCGCCAAAGAATTGGCCGTCAGCTGGACCATCTCAACTCCGCCCGCTGCAGCGCCAACTGTCTCAACAGCTACCCAGACGCTGTCAGCTGACGGGGTCAACACCATCACAGTCACCGGCACCGGCTTCGATCCGAGCGCCTCAATTGGAACCAGACCGCCGCTGATGGGCGTCAGCTCCGGTGTCTACGTGATCTTCGGTGTCTTCCCTGACACCTGGAAGCCCTCAGAGGGTGTCAGCGCCGCTGGCCGGGCCAATGTCGACACCCGCTGGGCGGTGCCCGCTGAGAGTGTCAACGTCATTGGCGGGGCCCAGGCCGGCGCCATCGTGTTGCAACCCGATGGCTCGTTCTCCACCACGCTCAGCGTCTCCCAGGCGGCTGCCGACCAACTGGCCGCTGAGAAAGGCATCACCGGCAACTACGGCATCTACACCTTTGCCGGCGGCGGCGCCACCGTGGCAGCCTTTGAAACATATACGCCGCTGAGCTTCGAGCCAGGCCTGCCCGTCACCGTGGAAATCCCAGAAGGTAGCGGCGAACCGGGTGAATTCTCCTGGCAGGTCGTGGGCAACGCGGCCGTGTCAATGGGCACCGCCACCGAGACCTCCAACGGCTTCGCGGCCAGCGGCGCCCTGCCGAACATCGAGATCACCGACACCCGTGTTGAGCAGGCCTCCTGGTCTCTGACCGGCCAAGTGTCTGATTTCACCGGCACCGCTGGTCAGTTCAGCGGATCGGCGCTCGGTTGGACACCAGTGGTGTCCACCGCCGGCGCTGGAGCCCAAGCTGGAACGTCGGTTGCGCCGGAAGCCAGCGGTGGTCTGGGCACCTCCAAGACGCTGGCTCACGCCGCCGCCGGTCACGCCCCAGGCACCGCCACCGTAGCCGCTTCGCTGGAACTGCGGGTGCCGTTGAGCACCCCGGCCGGCAGCTACACCGGTGTGCTGACCGTTACCGGAATCGGCTGACGAATGACTGATGGAGGCACTCGCCGAAGCGGTGGGCACCACCGGAGAGACCTCGCCGTTGGCTTGGCCGTGCTGTGCATGGCAGCGTTCAGCTTCACACCCGGTGCGTCTGCTGACGAGCCGCCTCCATCTCTGCCCGGCGGGGCCGTCGGTTGGGCTTTGAGCCCGGCTGACGGCCCCCTCGGGACCAACCGAGCGAACTATTCCTACCTGACCGCGCCCGGCAACACCATCAATGACGCCATAGTCATCTCCTCCCGGGCCACTGAGACCCTGGTCTTGGATGTCTACGCGGCGGACGGCTTCACCACCCCAGATGGTCTGCTGGACCTGGGTGTGGCGGCGGTCCAACCGGAAGACGCCGGCGCTTGGGCCAGCTTCGGTGACCCCATCGATGGCTCCACTCCGGTGCCCGATGCCGCCTACCCAGCCCCCGCCCCAGGTACGGGGGGTGCCAGCGCGGCATCGCCCACCTTCAAACAACGTATCCAGGTGACCTTGCCGGCTGGTGGAGCGGTGACCGTGCCGTTCCAGTGGACCGTCCCGGCCGATGCCGCCCCCGGAGACCACGCCGCCGGCATTGTCACCTCGCAAACCGAAGCCCTGCCCGGAGAGACCGTGGCCGTGGACCGGCGGTTGGCTTTGCGGGCCTATTTCACCGTGGCCGGCGATCTCAAACCGGGCCTGACCATCTCCGACCTGCGGGTCAAAGCTGATGGCGGCGGTTCGCCGTTCGCTTCCGGCAGCTTGGACGTCCGCTATTCGCTGGTCAACACCGGCAACGCCCGGGTGGTGCCAACTGAACGGATAGCCACCCATGGTCCATTTGGGCTGGGGCGCCACAGCGCCGGCGACCCGCAAGTCCTGCCGGAGGTGCTGCCCGGCTCCTACCTGGCCCGCCAAGCAACTGTCAAAGGCGTGTTTCCGCTGTTCAGGACAACTGTCGAGGTGACCGTTGACGGTGTCGCAATAGCTGTAGGCGCCGAAGGGGCGGTCGCCTCAGCCGCCGGATCGAAGGCGGTTTGGACTGTGCCGTGGGTCTGGTTGGGCATCATCATCGTGGTGTTGGTGGCCGCTGTAGGTTGGCCTCTGTGGCGAGCCCGTCACCGCGTCCAGGTGGCCGATGCCGCCGATGGGTCCACCGGGGGTCAGGACCAGGCCGTGTCGGTTTGACCTGAAGGCCGGGGGAACCGTAACCTAGTAGGTCGGTACGTTTCCGCCCTCTTGACGGGGGTGGTTCGTCAAATCATCCGCAATCTCCGGCCGGATAGCTCCGCGCCGCAACAGATGGGAATCACGCTGTGGTTTACGCGATAGTCAAGGCTGGTGGCCGCCAGGAAAAGGCGACCGTTGGTGACGTGCTGCTTTTGGACCGCCGGCCCGAAGCGGCAGGTGAGACCATTGAGCTGCCCGCCCTGCTGCTGGTGGACGGAGACAAAGTTGTCACCGAACCGAAGAAACTGGCCAAGGTCAAGGTCCTGGCCACAGTGGTGGGCAATGAGCGTGGCAAGAAGATCAATATCTTCACTTACAAGAACAAGTCCGGGCAGCACCGGCATATGGGTCACCGGCAAGACCTGACCCGTGTCAAGGTCACCGAGATCAAGTAGAGCCCCAGGAAAGGAAACGGACAGCAGATGGCACACAAGAAGGGCGCCTCTTCCTCCCGCAACGGCCGGGACTCCAATGCCCAACGCCTAGGCGTGAAACTGTTTGGCGGCCAAGTCGTCAAGACTGGGCAGATCATTGTTCGCCAACACGGCACCCACTTCCATCCTGGCGTTGGCGTGGGCCGCGGTGGCGATGACACCCTGTTCGCAATGGCGGACGGCCACGTCCGCTTTGGCCACCGGCGCGGCCGCCGAGTGGTCGACGTAGTAGAAGGCTGACCAGGCCGTTTACGCCAGGTGTGGTCATTAGGGCCAAAGCCTGGCGAACGGAGGATTTGGTGAGACCGTGGCCGCCTTCATAGACCGAGTCCAACTGAACCTGGCTGGCGGCCGGGGCGGCAACGGCTGTGTTTCGATTCGCCGCGAAAAGTACAAACCCCTGGCTGGGCCGGACGGCGGCAACGGCGGCCGCGGCGGCCATGTGATTCTGGAGGTAGACCCAGCTGCTTCAACTCTGCTCAGCTTCCACCGCGCACCCCACCAACGGGCCGGCAACGGCGCTCCCGGTGAAGGCAGCGGCCGTGATGGCGCCGCCGGCGCTGACAAGATTCTGACTGTGCCGGAAGGCACCGTGGTCAAGACCGCTGATGGCGAAGTCCTGGCTGATCTGCTGGGCGCCGGCACCCGGTTCACCGTGGCGGCCGGCGGCAGCGGCGGTCTGGGCAACGCCGCCCTGGCCTCATCCAAACGCAAAGCGCCCGGATTTGCCCTGCTGGGAGAACTGGGCGAAGAGCTGACCGTGGTGTTGGAACTGAAGCTGATTGCCGATGTAGCCCTGGTCGGATTCCCTTCCGCCGGTAAATCGGCACTGGTGGCGGCGATGTCCGCCGCCCGGCCCAAGATTGCCGATTATCCCTTCACCACCCTGGAACCTAACCTGGGCGTGGTCCAAGCTGGGCAAGCCCGTTTCACTATGGCTGACGTGCCTGGGCTGATCCCCGGCGCCAGCCACGGCAAAGGCTTGGGTCTGGAGTTCTTGCGACACATTGAACGCACCGCGGTGATCTGCCACGTCATAGACCTGGCCGCTCACGAATCCGACCGCGACCCGGTGGCGGATTACCACGCCCTGGAAGCGGAATTGGCCGCCTACCAGACCGCCATTGGCACCGATTCCGCCGTGCAGCCGTTGATGGAGCGGCCGCGGGTGATCGCGTTGAACAAGGCTGATCTGCCAGATGGCGCCGAAATGGCGGCCATGGTGCGCGGCGATCTGGAAGCCCTTGGCTGGCCGGTGCTGGAAGTTTCCGCCGTGTCCCATTTGCGGCTGAAAGAACTGGGCTACGAATTGGCCCGGCAGGTGAGCGCCAGCCGGCAAGTGGCAGCCACTGAAGCCAGCCGGCAGCGGGTGGTGCTCCGGCCAACTCCGCAAGATGCCCCTGATTTCACGGTCAAAGCCAGGCACGGGTCGGATGGCGCACCGCTGTTCCAAGTCCAGGGCCGCAAAGTGGAGCGATGGGTGGCTCAGACCGACTTCGCCAACGATGAAGCAGTCGGCTACCTGGCTGACCGGTTGGCCAAAGCCGGCGTTGAAGAGGCCTTGGCCGGCGCCGGGGCGGTGGCCGGAGATACGGTGGTGATTGGTCCGTTGGAAGGAGGCGTGGTGTTCGATTGGGAACCGGCCATGATGACCGGCACCGAGTTGTTGACCGGTCCGCGCGGCTCCGACCCGCGAGTCGATCCGCTGCGCCGGCGGACCAACCAGGAACGCCGCCGCGACTACCGTGACCTGATGGACGCCAAGACCCGCGCCCGCACCGAACTGTGGACCGAACGCGAACAGGGTCACTGGACTGATCCAGGAGACGAATGATGGTGGCCTCCCTTGATTCGGTGCCCGCGGCCAACCGCCAAGAATTGGTCGCCTCCAAACGGCTGGTAGTGAAACTGGGGTCCTCGTCTTTGACCGGACCAGAAGGTCACTTCAACCCAATGGCTCTGACCAGGGCCGTCAGCGCCGTGGCCGGCTTGGTGGCAGACGGCCGCGAAGTGGTGTTGGTGTCATCCGGTGCCCAAGCCGCCGGGTTGGAACCGATGGGGCTCAAACGCCGCCCCAAGGGCCTGGCTCAAGCTCAAGCTGCCGCCTCGGTCGGTCAAGGCCGGCTGATGGCCGCTTACTCCGCGGCCTTCGCCGAGCACGGACTGGTAGTGGGGCAGGTGTTGTTGACAGCTGAAGACACCATCCGCCGGACCCACTACCGGAACGCTTTGCGGGTGCTGGGGGAACTGCTGCACCGCGGCATTGTGCCCATCGTCAACGAGAATGACGCCGTTGTGACCGATGAGATCCGCTTTGGCGACAACGACCGGCTGGCCGCCCTGGTGGCGCACCTGGTCCGGGCCGATGGGCTGATTCTGTTGACCGACGTGGACGCCCTATACGACCGGCCGCCCAGCCGGCCCGGCGCGCTACCGATCCGCGAAGTGACCAGCTTTGACCAGGTGGAAGGCCTGGAAGTGACCGGTCGCGGCTCCATGGTTGGCACCGGTGGCATGCTCACCAAAGTCCAGGCCGCTGCCATGGCGTCTTCTTCCGGTATACCGGTGCTGCTGGCCGGTGCCGGAGACGCGGCCGCCGCCTTGGGTGGGGCCGAAGTCGGGACGTTTTTTCATGTCACCGGCCGGCGGGTGACCGCCCGGCGGATGTGGCTGGGCTACGCCGCCGCCATCAAGGGGGCTCTCACCGTGGACGATGGCGCCGCCCTAGCTATCACCGACGGCAAAGGTTCCCTCCTGGCAGTTGGCATAACGGACGTCAGCGGCGGTTTCGAGGCGGGCGACCCGGTGGCCATCGAAACGCCTGATGGGCGGGTGTTGGCGCGCGGCATCGCCGGCTATGGTGCGGGCGAACTGCAACGGATCAAGGGGCTCAGCCAAGACCAGATCGAAGGGCTGTTGG
>JAIRTF010000224.1 GCA_031255075.1 Bifidobacteriaceae bacterium
CGAGGTCTGGGATCTGAACCACTCGACGTCCCTGAACCGGACCACCACCAAACCCACCGACATCACGAACCCCTGGACCACACGCATCATCACCAGAAGAATTCGGTGACCGGCTCCAAAAGGCATGCCGCCAGCGGCATCGAACCCCCTACCCAACGCACGCACCACAACACGAACACCCAACGCTTGAACGCCATCGGCGGGAGGGGGAGCGACGACCGGAAGCGCTCACAACAGGACGGCAAACCGCAGGTGAAACAGTGTTTTGGGCAGTTTGGGTCGTGGGGTGATGGGGGGTGGGGGCGGATTCGTGCTCAGCGAGGGGGTGCCGGTTGGGGGTGGGACGACCGGAAGTGCCCAAAACGGGGGGAAGACATGCGGGTGAAGTGGGGTTTTGGGCAGTTGGGGTCGGGGGGTGACCTCGCTTGGGGCGCCCCGGGGCTGACCCGCCCGGGTGGGGGCGGGTCAGCCTGGGAGCGCTGGGTGGGTTATGCGACTGTCACTGTGTACTTGCGGGATGCGAATTGGGTTCGGATGGTGATTGTGGCTTTGCCGGCCTTCTTCGCCACTAGGCGGCCCGTCTTGTCCACACCAACCACGGCGGAGTTCGAGGTGCGGTATGTCACCTTCGCCTTCAGGGCGGATGCGGGCGTGTACTTGCCGGTGATGTAGGCGATCTGGCCGGATGCCATCGTCCGCGGGACTGAGGCGGAGACCTTGCCCGACTTTGGTGCGGCGGACTTGGTGTTCACCACGGTCAGAGCCACTTTCCAGGACTTGCCGCCGGCCGAGGCGGTCAACGTGGCCTTGCCTGCCCGCTTGGCCGAGATTCGGCCCGCCTTGCTGACCGAGGCGACCCGGGCGTTGGAGCTCTTCCAGCTCACGGCCTTGGTTGCCCCGCCTGCGGTGTACGCCTTGGCCACCACCGTGAACTTCTGGCCCTTGGCCAGCCGGACGGTGGACTGGGCGCCCTTGACCCTGGAGATCGCACCTGGATTCAGGGCCGCGGCGGTCTTGGTCAGGCCGGCTGCCGCCTTGGTCAGGTTCTGAATCGCGGCGGTCAGCTGGGCGGCGCTTGCCGACGGATCGCCCGCCACGGCCCGCGCAGCCGTCAACGCAGCGGTCAACGCGGCGTAGGACTCAGGCGTGTAGTCACCCGCTGGCAGCGCGGCCAAATCGGTGATCATGCTGTTCAGAGCCGTAGCCAGCGCACCTCCAGCACCGCCAGCCCCATGAACCCTGACAAGCCCGCCGATGGCGGCAGTCAGGGCATTCGAGGCAGCTGCGGCTTGTGCGGTCGATGCGTTGGCGGGATCGGCCAGCAGGCGCTGAGCTGCGGCTACAGCGGCCTGCAACTTGGCCCACGATTCCGGCGTGTAGTCCGCGGCGTTCGGAGCGAGCGTCGTATACGAGCCGACCAGCCCGCCCAATCCGGCCAGGTCAGCCCGGGCCGCCAGCGCACCCTTTGCACGGTTCAACGCCGCACCGGCGGCGTCGAGCTGAGCCTGAGTGGACGCCGGGTTGGCCAGCACGGCCCTGGCAGCTTCGAGAGCAGCCGAATATGCCGCCCACGATGACGCCGTGTAGCCGCCACCTGCCAGTCCAGCCGCCGCTGCGACCGCATCAGACAAGGCCGTCTTGGAGGCCGGGGTGACTATGACGTTGGCGGTGGCCGAGACGGGCCGGGTGAACCCTGGCACCGTGGCGGTGACAGTCACCCTGGTCAGGCCCGGGCCTTCCGCGATGAACAGGCCGTCGTTGCGAACTCTTGCGGCGGCATCGTTCTCCTCATCGAAGGCCAGGCGGAAGACCTTGGTGGCGTCGGTGTTGTCCGGGACCGTCTGGGTCTCCAGCTGGATGCCGGCCTTGGCCTGATCCAGGGAGACGGTGACGTCCGGCAGCTGGACCAGCGCCTTCGGGTACGGCCAGGCGTCCTGCGAGACCACAACAACCGGGAACGTGGTTGAGCCTTCGGTGCCGTCCGCCTCGACAGTCGCCTTGATCTGAGTGACGCCCGGAGCCACAGGGGAGACCGCGCCGGCTGAATCAACCGCCGCTACCTGCGGATTTAGGCTCGTGTAGGTCACCTTGACCGACGGATCGGACAGGTCATAGAAGGACTGGTCTGCGCGGGTGGCGGAAAGATCGGCGTGGACTACCCGCTTGGGGACCCGCGTATCCAGCACGGCGCCATCCGGAATTGCCACAACCTGATCAACTGCCGGCTTTATTGCGCCCGTGACATTCAGTTGCACGGTTGCGCTGGCTGCGGACGAGTCACCAATACGCAGCGTCCAACTGCCGTTGTCAACAGTTTGGCGGTCGGCTTGGTCATCCCAGAACCACAGGTCGCTGACCTTGAGAGGCAGCTCCACTGTTTGGGTTGCGCCAGCGGCAACCGACACCTTGGTGAAGCCTTTCAGCTGCGACTTTGGCCTGTCCGGTGAACCAGCCTCATATGCCGGCGATGTCGCATACAGCTGCACAACCGCCTTACCTTCCCGAGTGGACGGGTTTGTGACGTCAACTGAAACGGTGACCGTGTCGCTTGGCGTCGCGTTGGCCGCCGAGATCGCGGCGTTGGCGTAGGTGAAGTTCGAGTAGGAAAGACCCCAGCCGAACGGATATGTGACCGCGCCGGTGAAGTACTGGTAGGTGCGACCCTTTGAACTATCGGACGGGGTAATCGAGTAGTCCAAGATGTGCGGCAACTCGGCCGCGTTGGAATACCAGGTCATGGGCAGATGACCGGATGGGTTGACATCACCGGAAATGATGTCTGCCATCGCATCGCCTTGCCATTGGCCGTTGTAGGAGACCCAGACGATTCCCTGGACGGCGTCCCTGAATGGCTCAATGTTGACCTGCTCTACGGCCTGGATCCATGCGACAGTCTTCGGGTTGATCGCGGCAACTGCGGAGACCAACTGATCCTGAGCGCGGGAAAGATCGAGACTGGCGCGGTCATATCCCTCATAGGCTTCACGCGTCCTTGTGCCGACCACCGCAACCACCAGATCGGCATCGGCAATCCACTGCCGGTCCGTCTTGGTGACAGAGCCGACCGTCCGGCTGTTGCCGGCAAGGTCAGCCACGTGATAGGCGTCATTGACATACTCGAAGAACAGGTGGACTCGCCCCTTTGGACCGGTGTATGCGACGGTTTGAACCGTGCCATCGGCCGGGATTGTCGCCACTATGTTGCCTGCGGCGCTACCGGCTCGGACGTTGAAGTGACCCTGTGGATCGGTGATCTGGAGCTGATCGCGAGTAGATGCTGAAGGAACCTCGTTCAGCAGACCATTGGCCGGATCGGTTGGTTGCGCGCCAGATTGGACAAGGCGAATCTGATCGGCATTGGGGGCGACATCGACATCGAGCTCGAAAGAACCCTCCCAAACGCCTGTGTCGGTCCATTGGGTGGGGGCGTATGGGTTGCTGCGCCCACCCCATCCCCAAACATCCTCATCGCGTAGTTGCTTCGGCAATACGGGCGTCCCAAGCAGCGTGGTGCCGTCCAGGAACTGGAGCAGCCCTGCGGCTTGATTGGTCGAATCGCCCAGCCGCGGCTTTTGCAGCGTGACAAGCCGCCCACCGCGTGAAGTGCCTGACTGGAACCCCTGCTCCGCGTTGGCCAGCGCTGGGTTGGTCCCAAGCGGGTGGCCCCATGCCGGCGGCAGATAGGGCGAAGCTTCGCTCGGGCTGGTTGCCAGAGGATTCAGATCATGATCGCGTCCGGTCCAGCTGTCCTTCCAGATCCCGTTGGTGCCATTGGTCAGGAAGTCCTGATCGACGATGCCGGGGATGAACACCACATTGTCGGCGCCGTATTCGCGCTGCAACGCGGCGTAAGCGCTTTGGGCTTGGGTGCCCATCACAGGGCTGAGGTATGGCGTGTAGTTGCCGTGGGTCTCCTCGCCACCCATGTATCCGACAACAGCGATCTTCTTGGCCGGTGCCCCTGAGGCTGGCTTTGGTAGCGGCAGGGCGCCATTCTCGTTCTTCAACAGCACGGGCGCCTCATTGGACAGCGTCCGTGAAGCGTCGGCGTGTGCACCGGTGAATGTGATCTGGTCCTTTTGGTAGGCCGCGCCGGTGAAGGCGTCGGTGTTGTCGAATTCGCCCAGTTCCATGCGGACCTTGAACGCCCTGATCAGGTTGATGTCAAGGTCGGCTTCGGTCATGGTGCCGGCGGCAACGGCATCGAACACTCCAGCGGAGTATTGCGAACCGGCCGAGCAGTCCACATCCGTGCCAGCCTTGAGGGAAATGCCAACCTGCTCAGCGCGGTTGGCCACAAAGTAGTGGTTGGAAAGCACGTCGGTGATGGCGCCGCAGTCAGATGTGATGAATCCATCGAACCCCCATGTGCGCCGCTGCATGGTCTCAACCGCAAACTTGTTGGCCGATGACGGTACGCCCTCAGTTGAGGGCAGAACGTTGACGGCGTTGTAGGAGGTCATGCCGGACTTTGCGCCATATTTGCCGTAGAGCGCGGCGAAGTGCGGCGTGTAGTACTCACGCATCTCGCGTTCGGTGACGTTGGATGAGCGGTGGTGCCGTGTGGCGTCCGCATTGTTGGCGAAGAAGTGCTTTGGTGTGGCCACTGACTTCAGGTAGCCAGTGCCATCGCCATCCTGCAGGCCGTTGACAAACGCTCCGCCAATCTCAGCGGTCAGGTATGGGTCTTCACCGTAGGTTTCTTCAGCCCTTCCCCAACGCGGGTCGCGGTCCATGTTGACCGTGGGTGACCAGTAGGTCAGGCCCTTCTTGCGGAAGTTGTTGTAGGCCCGGGCTTCATCGCCCACATAGGAGTTGGCCAGTTCAACTGCGTCGGTATTCCATGTGGAGCCCATGGCCAGGCCGATGGGCAGCTCGGTGGAAGTCCCGACGTCGTTGTATGCCGGGTTGTTGGGCGATAGCGGCGGAACCCGATACCACCGTGTGCCAATGGCACCGGTGGGATTGAGCAAATAGGTGTCCGAGGCTGGGTCATACCAAACCTGGTTTGCACCGTTTCCGTAGTCGGTGACGATTGTGCCGGGCACCCTGATTGTGGATGAGGCGTTGTAGCCGCCGCGAGCCACGCCGTGCAGGGCCTCGTTCCAGTAGTTGTAGGAGCCCACGCCTAGGCGCGGAATGCCTGCTGCCGGCCGGGCTGTTTCGGTCGAGGCCCGTAGCTGCTCCGACTTCTCGGCAAAGGTCATGCGGGATACAAGATCAGCGGCCCGGACCTCAGCCGGCAGGGTCACATCAAGATAGGGCGGAGTGTCAGCCGCTTGTGCGGGATCTGCCGGTGCGCCGGGCAGGCCAGTGGCCAGGAACGACGCCGCGACTCCCATGGCGAGCACGATGCCGGCCCGCCCCCGCCATCGGACGGGAGAACTAGTTGGTGAGTGTTTCATGGGGTACATGTCCTTTCGGATGTCAGGTTGGCGGTCGCTGGGTCAGGTCGAAAAGCGCGTGCCCCGGTTCGGCCGCCAGGCGCCGGTGCGCCGCGCTTGGTATGTGGTGGGGGCCGGCCGCCGCTGGTAAACGTTTGCGGACCTGCTTACTAGCACCGTTGCAAGCAACGGATTTGGCCCCTACCTCAAGGTGTTGTTGTGTTCTCAGGCGATACGGCAGCGTCCCTGGTCAGAGCTGCCACGGGCGCGCAAGGCGGCGTTGGCGGTTTGCCTGACCGAGCCGAGCCCCACGGCGAGACAACGGTGTCGCATCACTGCGGACCCTACACCGCCCCACCCAAACCCGCACCCCCTAAACGCGCCGCAGCCCGGCCTGCGGTGAAGCAGACCGGGCTGTGCAGCGGACGTACTGAGCTGATACCAAGCCGAGCCGGCGCTACCCACGCCGCGCCGAACTCGGCGTTTACCCCCTAGTCGAAGAGTCCAAACGGATCGTCAAAGAAGTAGCCGCCATCGCCCTGGGGGTAGGTCGGATCGGGTTGGGGCAGTAGCTCCTCGCCGGGCAGTTGGCTGGCGTCCTGGGCGCCCAGCGTCACCGGCAGCTCCAGCGCCTTGCCGTCCCGCACCACCAGCAGCGAGACCTCCTGGCCAACCGAATAGGAGCGCACCCACGCGGTCAGCGAGGCGACCTCAGTGGTCGCGTGGCCATCCACGGCGACGATGACGTCACCCGCCCTGAGCCCCGCCTCCTCGGCTGCCGTACCAGGCCAGACCCTGTCGATGGCAGCGCCCTGGCGAGTGACGCCATCGTAGGTGACGGTCTTGGCGACCAGGGTGACGCCCAGGTAGGCGTGCTCGGCCGAGCCCTTCTCGATGAGCTGGGGCGCGATGACCTCGACCAAGTCGATCGGGATCGCGAATGCCACGCCAATCGAGCCGGCCGATTCCTGGTTGATCGAAGAGGTGGTCGCGATGGCCGAGTTGATGCCAATCACCTCGCCAACCCCGTTGAACAGCGGGCCGCCGGAGTTGCCCGGGTTGATTGCGGCATCGACCTGGATGACGTTGGTCACGGCCGTGTCAGCGGTGGCGCCGGTCAGCGTGGTGGTGACCGGGCGGTTGAGCGCGGAGATGATGCCGGTGGTGACGGTGTTGTCATAACCCAGGGGGTTGCCGACGGCCATGACAGGCTCGCCCACGGTCACGTCAGATGATTCGCCCAGCACGGCTTCTTGCAGGTCATCCGGCCGGTTCTCGATCTGGATCACCGCCAGGTCAGTGGTGGCGTCGGTGCCGAGAACCTTGGCCTCATAGATGCGCCCATCCGCCAGAACCACCTGGATCTGATCCGCTCCGGTCACCACGTGGTTGTTGGTCACCACGTAGCCATCCTTGGAGTTGATGATGACGCCGGAGCCCTCCGCCCCCAGGTAGCGGGCCGAAACCTGGATCGCCACCACAGACGGTTGGACGGCCGCCGCCACCTTGGCCCAATCCGGCGCCGCCGCAGCAGAGCCGTCAATCGGCACCGAGACAGCGGCCTTGCCGGAGCTCAAATCGTTGTAGACCTTGTCGCCCGACGTCGCGACCTGAGCGGCCGGCCGGGAGAATCCGCGGGTGACCAGGGCGGCCGTGGAGACGGACGCGACCAGTGCGGCTATCAAGGCCGCCGAACCGACCATCAGCCCAACGCGATGCTTGCGCTCCTTGGCCTTGCGGCTGGGCCGGTCCGGCGGCGGGGCAGCGACAAACTGGGTTGGCGGGATCTGCGGCGGCCCAGACGGCGGCGTGCCGGGCTGCACCTGAGCGGCCGGTCCCATCACGGGGCCACCTGGGTATGCGTACGGGTTCGGCGGGTAGTGACCCCCGTAACTCCGCCGGTACGGGATGGACGATGCCGGCCCTTGCCCCCCAGCAGCACCTACGCCCATGCCCCCCACAGGCTGGGTATGTATGGGCCCATGCACGACGGGGCCGGGAGTGGGTGGGGTGGGTCCGGTTGGTCCGGTTGGGGTGGCGGGTCCGGTTGGTCCGGGCGGCGGGGGCAGGGCGGCGGCAGGTCCGCCCGGGGCGGCGCCGGCGGCGGGCTCGGTCGGCCGGATGGACGGGTGGGGCAGCGCGGCAGCGGGTCCGCTCGGGGCGGCGCCGGCGGCAGGCTCAGCCGGCCGGTTGGGCGGCGGGCCGCTTGCCCCAGAACCAGAGCCCGAACCCGCAGGCGCAGCGCCATAGGCCGCGCTCGGCGAGGGCAGCGGGCTGGCGGGCCCTGAAGCCCCGGCTGGCGGGGTTGGTGTGGGCGCCGCTAGGGGTTGAGTGGCATCGGCGGGCGCCGGTGGCACTGTCGGCTCGGATGGTTCCGAAGCGGAAAACTGATGGTCAGTCATGGTCTCCTCCTGATCGGGTGACGCCGATCTAACCTGCTCGGTCTGGCCAAATCCTGGCTGAAACCTGGGAGTTTCCTCCAAGGATGACCGGGCGCCCCGCCGGCCAGTCTAATCCGCCGCGCACGCGCCAGCCGGGCCTTCAGGGCCCGGGTCACGCATATACTCGTTCGGGTCTGTTGGCTGACTCGACCAGACGTGAGGGGTTCGGAACGAATCGATGGAACAAATCGCCCAATGCCCGCGCGGGCGGCGCATCCGCCGAGCCCTATTGGCGTTCAGCCTGATTGCAGGGCTGGCAGCTGTTAGCCCGCCAGCACATGCGGATGGTCCACCAACCGCGCCACCTGGGGGAACGCCATCGTCCCCGGCACCTCCACCAAGCGGACCGCCGGCATTCTCGGCGCCAATCGTGGAGGTTGCAGGGGACTTCATTGTGGGCGGATCGCTGACGGCGGCCGTCGGCTCGTTCGGGTTGGAACCGGCCTCGGTGACGTTCGATTGGTACCGCGACGCCGCGCGGATTGCCCAGGCGCACGAGGCCACCTACGTGCTGCGCCCGGCAGATGCCGGCCACCAAGTCACCGTGGCGGTGACCGCCTGGCGCGACGGGGTGGTGCCGCTGACCGTCACCTCAGTCCCAACCCCAGCCATAGCCCCCGGGACGATGACGGCCGGCACCGTCCGCATAGCCGGTGGTGCTCGCGTAGGGGTCAGGTTGAAGGCAGAACCGAGCGGATTTGGGCCGCTCAAACCGACCAAATACAGCTACCAGTGGTTCCGCAACGGTAAGCCGATAAAAGGGGCGACATCCAAGACATATTTGGTGGTTGATAAAGACGTCAAGAAGCGGCTCACCGTTCAAGTGACTGCATCGCGGCGGGCTTTCACCGACACTGCGGTGACATCAGCAAAGACCCGGAAAATTCCGAAGCGCCCCAAGTGGGTTGACCCGCGGTGCATGACGGGCAGAGTGATTTGCATCGACACCAATCCGAAGGACCGCAAGGTCCGCTGGGTGGTAAATGGCAAGGTCAAGATGACATTTGCCGCCCGGTTCGGAGCCCAGGCTACGCCCACTCGGCATGGGGTCTATCGGGTATATCTAAAGAGCCGGAACCACACGAGCACTCTGTACGATAGTTGGATGCCATTCGCCATGTTCTATTCCGGCGGACAAGCAGTTCACTATTCGCCCGACTTTGCCGCCCGCGGCTACAGCGGCGCCTCCCACGGCTGCGTAAACATCCGCAACAAAAAGGGCGTAGCCAAGCTGTTCGACAAAGTAAAAGTAGGCACAAAAGTAGTCGTCTACAGCTAAGTGGGTTGGGGCGTGACGGCGGGCCCGGCTCCGGTGCGGCACCCCCCCCCGGCCAGCGGCCCGGGGGGTCGTGTGGCGCACCCCTGGCGAGGCGCGGGTGCGGGCTGGGCCGGCTCCGGTGCGGCACCCCGGGCCAGCGGCCCGGGGTTCGCGTGGCGCACCACTGGCGAGGCGCAGGTGCGGGCGGGTCTTGCGCACATGGCGCATCCCTGGCGCGGCTCAGCGGGACCGGCCGCTACCCACTACGTGACGAGGGGGACCTCGAGGATTCGGGGTAGCGGGGTGGGGTGCTGCAAGAGCTTGGCGAGGTCGGCTGGGGTTTGGGCGCGGGCGTAGGTGGCGCCGAATGCGCTGGCCAGCGCGGACAAGTCCGCGCTCTGCGGGGCGGCGAAGAACCGTTCGAACACAGCAGGTTCGGCGGCTTCGGCGTGTTCTAGCTGGCGGAAGATGCCTCCGCCGCCATCGTTCAACACCACAATGTCCAGGGCGGGCGAGGTTTCCATTTGCCCGCGAAGCAGCCCTCCGGCATCGTGCAGGAACGCCAAGTCCCCAACCAGCACACGGACCGGCTCGCCCAGGGCGCGCGCGACGCCCGCCGCGGTCGAGATGGTGCCGTCAATCCCGGCCGC
>JAIRTF010000024.1 GCA_031255075.1 Bifidobacteriaceae bacterium
CGCGCCATCGTTGACCGCCTGGGTGCGCTCCTACCTGCCCGGTGACGAGGTGGTCCTGACAATCATGCGTGACGACAAGGCCCTAGATGTCCGCGTAACGCTGGCCGCCGCCAGCTGACCCCATGCCGTGCCGGCGCCCGCGAACCAGGGCCTGGCACCAGGGAGCCAAGGTTTGGCGGCGGGGCGGTGTGAGAGAGTTGGGACATGAGGACCAGCGGAGCGGCTCGGTTGGCTTGGGCGGCCGTGGCGGCCGCAGTGCTGATGAGCGGCCTGGCCGCCTGCACCAGTGACGGGCCGAACGCCTCACCAAATCCCAGTTCTCCGGCGCCCAGCGGAGTCCAACCCGGCGCTCCGGGTGCACCGCCGTTGGCCGCATGGGAGACGCCGCTGCCGTTGGAATCACCGCTGGGCAAGTACTGGGAAGTGGTCGGGGCGGCAGAGCAATGGACGGCCGAACAACTGACTGGTGCCCGGGCCGGTACTTGGGCGGAGCGCGAGGCCGCAGTGGTGGCCTGCATGAAGGAACAGGGGTTTGACTACTACCCGACCTCTTATCAGGCCTTTGCCCGGCCCATGCCGCCCGGTGACACGCTGCCCATCCCCTTCCTGCCAGATTCGCGCGAAACCGTGGAAACCTACGGCTACGGCCTGTTGGAAGCCGATGACGAATCGGCCGCCCCGTACGGCTGGGAAGAAGACCCGATGCAACTCAAGAACAACGAGTACGTCGACAGCCTCAGCCCCAGCGCCCAGGTTGCCTACTGGCAGGCTCTCAACGGCATGCAACCTGACGGCCAGCAGGTCTTGGAGAACAGCTGCAGCGCCAAGGCTGACGCCCAGGCCGGGCCGGTCGAATCCATCGGCGGGCAAGACACAGCTTGGTATATGGACCAGTTTCGGGGGATGAGCGGGGCGACCGCAGCCATGGAGCCGGTTGAAGGCGAGGCCTCATCTGGCGGCGGTGTTGTCTACCAGCCCCCGGCTGATGCGCGGATAGCGCAGCTGAACTCAGAGTGGTTCACCTGCATGCGTGAGGCTGGTCAACTCAAAGACGCTCAGGAAGCCGCCACCACTACCATCACCGCGGCCTTCTGGTCAGCGATCCGAACGGGAGCGGATGGCAGCGTGGACGCCGGTTCTGACAACGCGCCGCTTGACCAGCGGTCGCTGATCGGTTCGCCGCTGGAGATCGCCATCGCCTTGGCAGACTTCGACTGCCGCGCCAAGACGGACTATGTGAATCGCTTCGCGCAGGTCTGGGTGGAGTTGGAGCAACGCTATGTGGATCAGCACCGGGCGGAGTTGGACAACATGGTGGCCACCTGGGAGTCAATTGGCGGCTAGTGGACGCTAGGCGTCAGTCAGGCCGAGGGCTTCACGCATCGGGGCCAGTTTGGCTTCTGTCTCAGCCAGTTCCGCGTCAGGATTGGAGGCCGCCACAATGCCGCCACCGGCCCACAGCCGCGCTGAACATCCATCTGGGCTGAGCTGGGCGCAGCGCAGTGCTATGGCCCATTCGCCGGCACCGTTGGCGTCAATCCAGCCGACCGGCGCGGAGTAGCGGCCGCGGTCCAGCTTTTCCAGTTGGCCGATGACCCGCGCCGCCTCCCGCTTTGGGGTGCCGCACACCGCGGCACTTGGATGCAGGGCGCTGGCCAGCGTCAACGCACCTGGTAGGGCGCCTGAGCGGGATCGTCTGAGTTCGCCGACCACTTCGGTAGCCAAGTGCATCAGGTTAGGCAGGTGGAGTACGGAGGGGCCGTCCGGGACGGCCAGTTCTTCGGTGAACGGCTGGAGCGCGTCAACTACGGAGGCCACCGCAAATTCGTGTTCCTCCAAGTCTTTGGAAGACCGGGCCAAGGCGGCGGCCCGAGCCAAATCAGCCTGGTCACAGCCGGTGGACCGAATGGTGCCGGCCAGGATGCGGGAGGTGACCAACCCCCTGGTGGACCGAACCAACATCTCCGGGCTGGCCCCCACCAAACCGTCCACGGCAAAGGTCCAGGTGTCGCGGTAGCGGTTGACCAGATTGCGAACCACCAATTCCGGGTCAACTGGGCCGGCCAGCGATTCGGCCAGCACGGAACGGGCCAGCACCACCTTTTCCAGCTGGCCTGATTTGATCAGGCTGATGGCCCGCTCAACCACGGCCGGCCATTGTTCGGCGCTGACCGGGCCGGGCAGTTGACGCATCGGTGGCAGCGCTGATCCAACTGGACCGCTGGGGCTGGCTATGGGCGGCAGTGAGGGGGCGGATTCGTCTTCCAGGCGGGCGGTGGTGATCCATTCTTGGCCGCGGAAGCGGGCCAATACCCAACGCGGCACAATCAGAGCCGAAGGTTCCGGTGAGTTGTCCGCGAAAGCAAATGTGCCAAAGGCCAGCGGACCCATTCCAGGCAGATCCGCGGGGCCGTCAATCCGCGCCTGGGAGATCACGGCTCGCCACCATTGTTCAGCTGAGCCGAACCGTCCGCTGCCCAAGGTGTTGAAGGTAGCTGCTTGGCCCAGTCCAACGAATCCTTCGCCGCGGCGCAGCCAGACTGTCAACGGTGCCGCTGACGGGCTGCCGCCCGTCTGGTCTGCCCATTCGCCGCCATCCCGGATGGCGTCCAGCAGGTCGGCGGGATGGGCCGCGGGAGTGGTGGTGAAAGTCAAAGCTGGGATCATTGCGCGCACCACCCTACTAGCTGGCCCCTTCACCTGATCCTGAAGGCAGGCTGCCGGCCAGGCTCCGACCAGCCCAAACTCTCCCTTTGGCGGCAGGGGCCGCTGCTGCGTCCGGCACACCGCCCAACTTAGGCCCAAGTGATGCACAACCATCCGGAGCTGCCCATAGCGGTGATTAGGAAATGGTTCATGGGACCGGTTGGAGCCCTTCGGCTGGATGAACGTGGAAAGATAATGCCGTGACAACCGCGGACTTGGCTAAGGAACCACGCAAAGTGGCTGCCATGTTCGATTCAGTGGCGCCGCATTATGACTTGGCGGACGCGGTAATGACGGTCGGCTTGGTTCATTGGTGGCGGCACGCCACACTGCGGGCTTTGGGCACAGTCCGCGGGCTGAAGGTCCTAGATTTGGCGGCCGGTACGGGTTCGTCTTCGATGGTTTTGGCGCGCCGTGGCGCCAAGGTTGTGGCCTGTGATTTTTCGCAGGGGATGCTGCGTCAAGGCGCCCGGCGTTTGGGTGGCCGGGTGGCGCTGGTGGGGGGCGATGCCGCGCAGCTACCTTTCGCCGACAACACCTTCGACAAGGTGACTATTTCTTTTGGCTTGCGCAATGTGCAGGATGTGCCAGGAGCCTTGGCGGAGATGTTGCGAGTCACCCGCCCGGGCGGCGAACTGGTGATCTGTGAGTTTTCGCGGCCGCCCTGGCGGCCATACCGAGCAGTTTACCGCTGGTACTTGACTCGCGTTATGCCACATTTGGCGAAGTTGGTGGCGACAAATTGGCCGGCCTACCGCTATCTGGCGGACTCGATTTGGGCTTGGGCGGACCAGGAAGAGTTGACCCGTCAGCTGGATTTGGCCGGCTGGACGGGTTGCGGTCACCGCGACGTGATGGGCGGGATTGTGGCCCTGCACCTGGCACGTAAGGCCTGATCGGCAGGCGCCAAGCCCATCCCCACCCGGCAACCGTGGCTCCGGCGCCAAGCCAAGAGACCGTCGGCCTGGACGCCGCGCCAAGACCAAGCCGGGCTCCCTTTATTTATACGACATCCTTGTTTCGTAATTCCATTATTCCGGCGCGG
The DNA here is from genome assembly GCA_031255075.1 of Bifidobacteriaceae bacterium. Taxonomy (GTDB): domain Bacteria; phylum Actinomycetota; class Actinomycetes; order Actinomycetales; family WQXJ01; genus JAIRTF01. The sequence goes on from JAIRTF010000024.1 coordinate 3,752, forward strand.
TTCTGAGCGGCTCAAAGAGGCAGTCTGTTTATGTAGACTTTGTGTGTTACTGACCAATCTCTCCACACATTTGAAAGGCTGCCAGGTGCCCAACAGGCCAGGTGGCGATCCGCCAGTCATCGTAGTCGGCGCTGGACCCGCAGGCTCGGCCACTGCCGCCTACCTTGCTAGAGCCGGCGTCTCCACTCTGCTGCTGGAGAAGTCCTCCTTCCCCAGAGTCAAAGCTTGCGGTGATGGCCTGACGCCCAGAGCGGTACGGGAACTGATCCACCTGGGTGTGCCCTTCAACGAAGAAGACGGCTGGCTGCGCAACCGCGGGCTGCGAGTCTTCGGCGGGGGTCATGAACTGGAACTGCCGTGGCCCAAGCTGGCATCCTTCCCGGACTTTGGTCTTACCTTGCCGCGGGAAGAATTCGACCACCGCTTGGCTTCCCACGCCCAAGCCGCCGGCGCCATCTTGATGGAGAACACCGCAGTAGTTGGCCCAGTCTTCGATGAACGCACCGGCCGGATAGCCGGCGTTCGCGCCAAAACCCCGGGCGGCGAAGAGGTCTTCCGGGCGCCGGTTATTGTCAGCGCGGATGGCGTCTCAGGCCGGCTGGCCGGAGCGGTTGGCCGTTGGACCAACCAGAAACGGCCCCACGGCGTGGCCGTCAGAGCCAGAGTTCGCCTGCCCAAGCCGCCGGCTCATTCCCACCACACCGAATGGATGGAATCCCACCTCGAACTGTGGGACGGCCCCAGGGAAGCCGGCAAGCTGATGCCGGGCTACGGCTGGGTGTTCCCAGAGGCGCACGGCATTGTCAACATTGGGGTCGGTTCGGTTGCCTCGACCGCCAAAGCGCCGGGCACCAATTACCGCCAACTCCTGACCAAGTGGATGGACTCCCTGGCACCGCGTTGGGGCTTCACCGCCGAAGACATCATTGACGCCCCTCGTTCCGCCGCCCTGCCGATGTGCTTTTCGCGCCAGCCCCTGTATGCCCGCGGCTTGATGTTGGTGGGCGATGCCGCCGGTATGGTCTCCCCGTTCGACGGCGAAGGCATTGCCTACGCGCTGCAATCAGGCCGCTACGCGGCATCGGCCATCGCGGCGGCCTTGGCCTGGCCGGCCGGCCCCGGGCGGGAAGCGGCCCTCCGTGTCTACCCTGACCGCGTCAAGCGCGTGCTGGGAGGCTATTTTTCTTTAGGTAGAGTCTTTGTCAAGCTCATTGAGCACCCGGCGGTGATGCGGGTGTGCACGCGGTATGGGCTGCCGCGGCCCCAGCTCATGCGGCTGGTCATGAAGCTACTGAGTGATCTGTACGAACCGCGTGGAGGTGACTGGATGGACAGAACCATCGCCACGCTTGCCCGATTGGCGCCGGCAGCATGAACGGCCGGTCAAACGCAGAAGGTGGAGGAACCTGATGGAAAACCCGTATGTGCCGGTCCTCGCCATGTTGGCGGTAGCCCTGCTGATGGGCTTCGGTGGTCTGGGAGCTAGCTGGGTGATTGGCCCGCACCGCTTCAACCGGGCCAAACTCGACGAATACGAATGCGGGATTGACGCCAGCCCCCACCCCCATGAGGGCGGCCGGTTCCCGGTTCGCTTCTACCTGGTGGCCATGAGCTTCATCATCTTCGACATTGAGGTTGTGTTCCTCTACCCATGGGCAGCTGACTTCTCCGAACTGGGGCTGGGCTCGGCTGTGGCAATGATGGGCTTCTTGGCGTTGATCACCGTGCCATTTATCTATGAGTGGCGCCGCGGCGGATTGGATTGGGACTGATGGTTCGGAAGGGAGAGCGCTGATGGCTGACGGAATTGAAGGCAAGGCACCTGAGGGATTTGCCCTGACCACCATTGCCAAGGTGGTCAACCACCTGCGAGCCGGCTCATTGTGGCCGGTCACCATGGGGTTGGCTTGTTGTTCAATCGAGATGATGGCCGTGGGCACATCTCGGTTCGACATCTCCCGGTTTGGGATGGAGGTCTTCCGGGCCTCACCCCGGCAAGCTGACCTGATGCTGGTCAACGGGCGCATGTCTCACAAGATGGCACCCGTGGTCCGCCGGGTCTACGACCAAATGGCTGATCCGAAATGGGTCATTTCGATGGGTTCATGTGCCTCTTCCGGCGGCATCTTCAACAACTACGCCATTGTTCAGGGCGTGGACCATGTGGTGCCGATCGATGTGTACATCCCCGGCTGCCCACCCCGGCCGGAAATGCTGATCCACGCGATCATCGAGTTGTACCGGCAGATCGAAGGCGAAGGTCTGGGCGTGGACCGCTTGAAGGCCGCCAAGGCCGCTGAGGAAGCCGCCATGAACGCCCAGCCGGTCAGTCAAATGAAGGGTTTGTTGGTATGAGCGAAGAGGCCAAAGACCAGGCCGCGGCGGACGCGCCCAGCGCCTCAGGCACCGATCTGACCAGCCGTGGAACAGTCGGCGCCGGCCCTGAAGTGACCGAGGTGCGCCACGGCGCTTTCGGGGTTCATGGCACCGGTGACACCTCCGGCTTTGGTGGGTTGACCCGCGTGGTAGAGATCCCCGGTTCCAGCCCCCGGCCCTACGGCGGCTGGTTCGATGCGGCGGTTGACCTGCTGGCAGAGGACCTGTCAGCGGCCGG
>JAIRTF010000041.1 GCA_031255075.1 Bifidobacteriaceae bacterium
ACCTGTCCCATCTGCGGCTATGACAACGCCCGCGGCGACCAGTGCGACAACTGCGGCAACCAACTGGACCCGATCGATTTGATCAACCCGCGGTCCCGGATCAACGGCGAAACCCCCAAATTTGTCCAGTCCAATCACTTCTTCTTGGATCTGCCGTCCTTGGTGGACGCGCTGGCCGCCTGGCTGGAGACCCGCACCGATTGGCGCCCAAACGTGCTCAAGTTCTCCTTCAACTTGTTGGAGGATGTCAGGCCGCGCGCCATGACCAGGGACATCGACTGGGGTATTCCGGTGCCGCTGCCAGGTTGGATAGACAACCCCAACAAGCGGCTGTACGTCTGGTTCGACGCGGTGATCGGTTACCTTTCGGCATCAATCGAATGGGCCCGGCGCCGGGCCCTGGAGACCGGCCAACCGGCGGACGCCGAAGCCTGGCGCGGCTGGTGGAATTCGCCGGAGGCCCGTTCCTACTACTTCATGGGCAAGGACAACATCACCTTCCACTCTCAGATCTGGCCGGCTGAACTGCTGGGATACAACGGTGAAGGGGCCAAGGGCGGCGCGCCTGGCCAGTACGGCGAACTCAGGTTGCCGACCGAGGTGGTCTCTTCAGAGTTCTTGAACATTGGCGGTGAACAGTTCTCCTCTTCACGCGGCCGGGTCATCCTGGTGCGCGACATGTTGGCTCGCTACCAACCGGATGCGCTGCGGTATTTCATCGCTGTGGCCGGGCCGGAAAGCCAGGACGCCGAGTTCACCTGGACTGAGTTTGTCCGCCGCACCAACAACGAATTGGTGGCCGGTTGGGGCAATCTGGTCAACCGCACCGCCAACCTGATCCACAAGAACCTAGGCGCCATCCCACCGCCGCCCACCAACCCGCTGCCGCAGGACACCGCCACCTTGCGGGCCACGGAGTTGGCTTTCGGTGAGGTTGGCCGCGCCATCAGAGCCCACAAACAGAAGGCCGCCGTCACAGCCGCCATGAAGACAGTCGCGGAGGTCAATCGCTATTTGGCGGATACCGAACCGTGGAAGTTGGCCAAGGGGGACGATGCCGCGCGCGCCCGCATGGCCGATGTCCTTCACGTGGCCGCCCAGTGCGTCTCCGATTGCAACACGTTGTTGGCGCCGTTCCTGCCCAATTCGGCCCGCCTGGTGGACGCCGCCTTGGGCTTTGACCGGCCGTTTGGCGACCAGCCGGAAGTCCGCCAGGTGAGCGACCTGGATGATCCCAGCCGCAGCTATCCGGTGATTACCGGCGAATACGGCCGTGATGGCGCCCGCCACGCTCCCAACTGGGAACGCGAAGCTATCCCGGCCGGGCAGGCTGTGCCGGCACCCAGCCCAATCTTCACCAAACTTGACCAATCGGTCGTCGAAGAAGAAGACGCCCGCCTGCGCGGAGACGAGTGATGAACGCCGTGGCTAAAGACCGCACCTATCCACCCATCCCCGAAGCGCTGCCGGTGCCAATCTTTGACAACCACGCCCATATTGAGCCGTTTCAGCGCTTCCCGGCCGAAGCACTGCCCCTGGATCAACAGGTCGAGGCGGCCGCCAAGGCCGGCGTCCAGGGCATAGTCCAGTGCGGCTGTGATTTGGAAGCGGCCGAATGGACCGCCCAAGTGGCCGTGCGCCACCCGGCGGTGCTGGGGGTGATTGCACTGCACCCAAATGACTCGGTCCGTCTGAAAGCCGCCGGCACCTATGGCGATGCTCTGGCTCGCATAGCTGAACTGGCCGCGGGCGAGGAGAGGATACGCGGCATCGGCGAAACGGGGCTGGACTATTTCCGTACGGGACCTGATGGTTGGGCGGCCCAGCGGGAGGCCTTCTTGGACCATATTGCCCTGGCCAAGGAGCTGGGTTTGGCCTTGCAGATCCATGACCGGGATGCCCACGCCGATGTGATCGCCACCCTGGAGGAGGTGGGCGCCCCGGAACGGACGGTGTTCCACAGCTTCAGTGGCGACGCGGCGATGGCCCGTCTGGCGGCCGAACGCGGCTGGTACTGCTCCTTCAGTGGGACGGTAACGTTCAAGAACGCGGCCGGGCTGCGTGAGGCGGCGGCCGCCCTGCCGCCGGAGCTGGTGCTGGTGGAAACCGATTCGCCGTACCTGACCCCGGAGCCGTGCCGGGGGCGGCCGAATGCGCCCTATATGGTGGCCCAGACCATGCGAACTGTGGCGAACTGCATAAACATGCCATTAGCTGACGCCTGCGCCCAGATCCAGTCAAATACCCTGCGTGTCTACGGCGAATTGTGAAGATTTGGTGAAGATGGGCTCCGATTTGACCATAGTGCGGACCCTGAACAGGACTTCGGACTCGCCGAAATGTGGCAAATCGGTTATGTTCGTATCTGACCTAAACCGCCGACATCCGGAGTTTTAGCTTTTGTCTATGACACGTCCCTGCGGGCACGCGGCCCCGAACGGTGCCAAACCGACCGGGCGCAAGGCGATGCGCCGCGCCGCTCGGAAACGCCAGCGCATCAAGACCACCTCCCGGGTGGCCGTCCTGGCTGTAGCCGCCGCCGGCATTGTAACCTTCAGCGCCGCGCACAAGGAAGTCACCATCAACGTCAATGGCCAGACCTCGCAAGTCCAGACCTTCGCCGGGTCGGTAGCAGGCGTCTTGGCCCAAGAACACGTCGCCTACAGTGACCGCGATCTGGTGGCGCCGGCGCCGGCGGCGCCAGTGCCGCGGGCCGGTGAAATTGTGGTGCGCACGGCCATGCCAATGGAGCTGAACATTGACGGGGAGGAAATGGTCGTTTGGACCACCGCCCCAACAGTTGATGAAGCCCTGGCGGATCTGGGTGTCCGGGCCGAAGAAGCCCGGCTGTCTGTTTCCCGCAGTGCGTCAATTGCCGGACTTGACGAAACCATTGAGGTATCCACCCCGAAGGCGGTTCTGATCGAAGCCGATGGCATTGAGTTGCGGGCCTATTCCAACGCCCCATCCGTTCGCCAGGTGCTGATCGAGGTAGGCGTGGTGTTGGGCCCGCATGACACGGTGGTCCCGGGCTTGGACGCCGTCCCAGAGGACGGCATGCAGATCAAGGTCCACCGGGCTCAGAGCGGCAGCGATACCGAGACCACCGTTATCCCATTCGAAACTGTTGAACAGGAAGACCCCACCCTGATCAAAGGCACCAAAGTAGTCAAGACTCCAGGCCGGGCCGGCCAAAAGGTGACCACCTATATCACCACCACCGCCGGCGGCGAAGTGGTAGCCCGCCAAGTCGTGATGGAAGTAGTCCAATCCGCACCGGTCAACCAAGTTGTGCTGGTCGGTACCAAAGTGGTGAGCGTGCCATCAGTCAACGTCAACGTTGATCCGTCCAGCGCCCAAGGCATAGCCAGGCAGATGATGGCTGATTCATACGGCTGGGGCGATGGCGAATTCTCATGTCTGGTGAACCTGTGGAACCGCGAATCTGGCTGGCGTGTCAACGCGGCCAACAGTTCCTCCGGCGCCTACGGCATTCCGCAGGCCCTGCCGGGCTCCAAGATGTCCTCCGCCGGCGCTGACTGGAAGACCAACCCGGCCACCCAAATCAAATGGGGCTTGGGTTACATCAAGGGCCGCTACGGCACACCTTGCGGTGCCTGGAGCGCTTTCCAATCCAAGGGTTGGTACTGATCCTCAGATTGTCCAACAAGACCGTTTCTGCCTGCTCATTGACTTCTGATCTATCCCTCCTGACGCCATCTGACGTGCGCGATTTGACGCGCCAACTAGGGCTGACACCTTCGAAGGCCTGGGGGCAGAACTTTGTGGTGGACCCGGGCACAGTGCGGCGCATCGCGGCCCGCGCACCGTTCCAACCTGGCGATCAGGTGGTGGAGATCGGCCCCGGACTGGGATCTCTGACATTGGCCCTGCTGGAAGCCGGCGCCCAGGTCACAGCCATTGAGATTGATCCGGTGCTGGCTGGGGCTTTGCCCGCCACCGTAGCTGAACACGCCCCGGCCGTGGCTGAACGCCTGCAAGTGTTGACGACGGATGCGTTGTCACTCACCGAGCTACCCAGCCCGCAGCCCTCGGCCTTGGTGGCGAACCTGCCCTACAGCGTGTCCACCAAGGTGCTGCTGAGCTTCTTGGAGCGGTTCGAATCAATCCGGGCCGGCCTGGTCATGGTCCAATCTGAGGTGGCGGCCCGTCTGGTGGCCGGACCTGGTTCCCGCACCTACGGTGTGCCCTCAGTCAAACTGGCCTGGTTTGCCGAGGCGC
>JAIRTF010000067.1 GCA_031255075.1 Bifidobacteriaceae bacterium
CGGCCACGGCTGTTAGGAGGTAGCCGAGGACGGCTACCGAGCCTGGCCCGGCGGCCACCTGGCTACCTTCCAGGTCGTGAGCCTGGGCGATGGCGCCAATTAGCTGATCGGCCATCATAGTTGGGTAGCGGTTGATGTCCACGGCGGTGTCCGCCACGGCCGCCAGCACTCCCGGCAGCGGCGGGAACGGTGACTCGTTGGAAGACAGTTTGTACATCAGCCGGCCGTTGGGGCGGGCACCGGCCCGGTAGGCGGGCAGCGCTTCCACGGCCGGGCGGATCGGGACTCTAGGCATGTGTCAATGGTTCCACGCCACTGCCCGCAAGTCTCAGTGGCGCTTGCCTTTCCGCAGGATTCGGGGTGGGCTGGTGTGACGTTCAACGGTGTAGACGGTGGTCTCGACAGTGGCCCCAGGGTCGAAGATCGGCGCAGCGGCGGCTTTCCAACTGTTCAGCGAGGCGTTCTTCGACGAATCCACCAAGGCGGCGGTCCGGGCGTATTCCGGCAGGTGGTGGGCTTCCAACGGGTCATCGAGGGAGAAGGTGGAGGCCTTTGGGCTGAGGTCCCTCACCACGGTGGTGTGTTTGGCGGTGTGAGGGTTGGGTTTGCCGTCCAACACGGGGACCACGTCTTGGACATGTTCCAGGGACAACCACTGGGAATTGCGGGCCGGCTTCAGCAGCGCTACAGGTGAACCGGCGGTCAGCACGGCGGTCACGTTGAAGGCGGAGGTGAAACCGTTGTCAGCCGCCAAGGCGGCGCTAACTATGCCACCTTGTGAGTAACCGGCCAGCACCACGGGTTCATCGGACTTGATTCCGGCATCGCGCAAGGCGGTGGTGACGGCAATGCCGATGGCGTTGGGGTCGCCGGTGATAGCTCGCAGGTTGGTGCCGTTGTCGGAGGCGTTGGAATCGTTTCCCATGGTCATAGATTCGGTTCCAGGTATAGCCACCAGCCAACTGTTGTTCCCATGGCAGTCAGTGATCTTGGTGATAGAGATGTCGGTCCGGTCTGGGTCGCCTCCCGAGACGTTCATGATGCGGTCAATCATCGCCTCCACGCCGCCAATGGCCGAGTCGGTGTAAGTTGCGCCTTTGGTGGCCGTCACCCACAGGCCATCGCCTAGGAAGGCAGCCGCCATCCCAGTTATGCCGCGAGTCACTTCCTGGGTTGAAGCTGGCGAGAACCGCAATTTGGGATTCACCAGCGGCCCCAACAGCGCCCGCAGATCAGGGTGATGCTCCCTGACCATGTCCGCCAGACACGGCAGCCCGCCTTTGATACGCAGGCTCCAGGTGGCTTCGGCAAGCAATCCCAAGGTCAGGCCGGCTGTCGCCACGAAGTGGCCAAATGGACCGGAGGAAGCCAAAGAGGACAGCAGGTTGGCCCGCAGGGTCTGCCAGCCATTCATGGTTCGGGTGATGGAGCGCTCAGCTTCCTCATAGTTGGCTCGGGCCGTGCGCACCTTGTCCGCTAGTTCCACCAGTTGGCTGTTGAGGTCTCGCAGTGGTCCGCAGCTGTCGATGGCGCCGTTGCAATAACCGAATGGCGGCGATGGAATCAGCCGCTGCAACTCCCAGGTGACCGCTTGGCGGGCGCTATTGCGCAGCGATGGATAGTTGGACGGCATGTCTGCCCGCGGTTGGGGGATGCCGTCATCCCACGGCACTTCGCAGCTCATCATTTCGCGAGATGCCTGCCGGATAGACCACCGCGCGTTGTCTAACCGTTCTGCCAGGCGGTCCAGGTCTTCCATACAGGAGATGTTGCCGGCGGTGCCACCCAGCACGTCAATCGAATCGGCACCCATCAGCCGTAGGCCACCGAGATCAGCCGGGACCGCCAGGTGTTGGCACTGAGAATCAGATCATCGGTCTGGATCTGTAAATCGGCGCAGCGCCTATAAAGGTCCCTAATCCAACTGCCATAAGCGGTGGCTGCTGGAGAAACCCAATCGTGTTGATCAGCCAACTTGACCCAGTTGACGGCGTCCCCCAAGTCAGAGCTGACCTGCACCAATCGGCTGGCTAGGTCACGCAGATCGGCCTGAAGCGGATCATTCGGGAAGCTGTACACGCCGTCAGTTTGGTCGCTTGACCCGGCTCGCCGGCGGTGTAATTGGCGGGCCTGTGGACAAGCCCGCGCTGGCGCTCGCAGCTGGGTGGTGTGCGGCTGGCAGCCAATGGCGCCACAATAGGGGGGTGCGCAGGACACACGCAAAGCACTACCGCCGCCCAGGGGAAGCCCAGCGGGAAGCGCTATCTCTGGCTTGGCTGGCGGAGGTGGCCGATGGCGCGCGCGTAGTCCGCGTTCTGGCTGAAGCGCCCTACCGCCTGGAGTTGGAATACCTGCCGCCGATGGCCGCTGCCGAAGGCGCGGCTGAGGCTTTTGGCCGGGCCTTGGCCCGCACTCACGCTGCCGGCGCCAGCCACTTCGGGGCGCCCCCGCCTGGCTGGGACGGACCTGGCGGCATCGGCCTGGCGCCAATGTCCTACAGCGCTGAGGGCGGGCGCAG
>JAIRTF010000106.1 GCA_031255075.1 Bifidobacteriaceae bacterium
GCTTGTGGCGATGGCGCCGAAGCCGTCACGCCCCGCAAACTGGCCCGCCTCAGCCGGTTGGCCGCCGCCTGGCTGGCGGCGCACAATCATCACGCCGACCGGGTTCGGATTGACGTGGTGGCAGTGGCTTTGGGTGCTTCCGAACGGTCAATCGACCACTTCGAGGCGGTGACTTTGTGAACCGTGTGGGCCGGACGTTGGCTGTTTCGCTCAGCGGATTGGAAGGCCACATAGTTGATGTGGAAGTCCTCTCCCAAGCCGGCCTACCAGCCTTTGTACTGGTGGGACTGCCAGACACGGCGGTTGGCGAATCGCGCGACCGGGTCAGGGCGGCCATGGTCAGCTCCGGATTTGGGTTCCCTCAGGCGCGGGTGACAGCCAATCTTTCACCCGCCTACCTGCCTAAGACCGGGACCGGTTTTGATCTGGGCATAGCGGTGGCGCTGCTGATCGCAGCCGGAACGGTCAAACAAGACCGCCAATCGAATTGCGTCTACTTGGGTGAGTTGTCTCTTGACGGCCGTGTCCGGCCGGTTCGGGGTGTGTTGCCCGCAGTGGCTGCGGCGGTGGCGGCCGGGCGGTCACGGGTGGTGGTGGCAGCCGAATCGGCCCTGGAAGCCGGCCTGGTCAAAGGGGCAGAGGTGGTGGCCGTCGCCAGCCTGGAGGAACTGGCCTGGAAACTCGGCGCCCCAATCGATCCGCCCGCGCCATCCAGATCGGCTGAGGACGTGCCATCTGGGGTCTGCGCGCCGGAGGCGCCCTGCCCGGATTTGGCGGATGTGGTTGGCCAAGCCACAGCTCGCTACGCATTGGAGATAGCCGCTGCCGGCAGCCATCACCTGTTGTTCCAAGGGCCGCCCGGCAACGGGAAAACAATGATGGCGTCATGCCTGCCCGGCATTCTGCCGCCCCTCAGCGAAGCTGAATCAGTCGAAGTCACAGCCCTCCATTCGGTGGCCGGCACCTTGGATCCGCGCGGTGGGCTGATTCGGCGGCCGCCATTCCAAGACCCGCACCACACTGCCACCACGGCCGCCATGGTGGGTGGAGGCAGCGGGACGCCTCGGCCCGGCGCCATCTCCCTGGCGCATCGCGGAGTGCTGTTCTTGGACGAATGCCCCGAATTCTCTCCGCGGGTGCTGCAAACACTGCGCCAGCCGTTGGAACGCGGCGAAGTGGTCATTCACCGGGCCAACTCCACCGCCCGCTACCCGTCCCGGTTTCATCTGGTGATGGCTGCCAATCCTTGCCCCTGCGGTCAGGCCTACGGCCGCGGCCAAGCCTGCACCTGCACCGTCACCGCCAGGCGTCGCTACATGGGCCGCATCTCCGGCCCGCTACTGGACCGGATTGACATGTGGGTTGAAGTAGAACCAGTTTCGGCCCTGCCGCCAGATGCGGCCGCCGCCGGCGAATCCAGCCGCGCCGTGGCTGCGCGGGTGGCTACCGCCCGGGCCGCCCAGATTGAGCGGTTCAAGTCTGAGGGTTGGTTGTTGAACTCTGAGGCGCCCGGCGGCTGGCTGCGCGCCCACATGGGATCCGGGCTGATCATCAAGTCGGGTCTGAACACAGCCCTGGAAACCGGCGCCATATCCCTGCGCGGCGTTGACCGGGTCCTGCGAGTGGCCTGGACCATGGCAGACCTGGCCGGCCGCCCATCGCCCTGCGCTCAGGATGTCGAAGCGGCCATGACCCTGCGAAGGAGGAACGGCTGATATGTCGCAGATTCAACTGCCGTTTGACACGGACAACCCGGTGCTGGCCAGAGCGGCTTGGAGCCGGCTGATCGAACCAGGCGACCGGGACGCGGGCGCCCTGCTGGCCATCGTGCAACCTGGCGTTGCTTTGCGGGCGGTCGCTGAGGGTGTGGCGGTTGACGAATGGCGCGGCATCGTTGGTCCGAAAGCGGCGGCCAGGGCACTGCAACGGTGGCGACCGCGGCTTGAAAAGCTGGACCCGCGGCGGGAACTGCGGGCGTTGGAATCCTTCGGCGGAACGTTCCTCAGCCCTGACCACCCTGGATGGCCGGAAGGGCTAGGCGACTTAGGCCTGGAATGCCCGGTGGCGTTGTGGGTGTGGGCGCCGCCTGAAGTCGCCGCCCAACTGGGCGCGCTGTTGCGCCCAGGCGTGGCGCTGGTCGGCTCGCGGGCCTCAACCGCCTACGGCGAAACAGTCACCGCCCAAATGGTGACAGACCTGGTAGGCCACGGTTTGGCGATCGTCTCCGGCGGGGCCTTCGGAATTGACGCGACCGCCCACCGGGCCTGCCTGGCCCTGGGCGGGTTCACCGTGGCGGTCATGGCCGGTGGTGTGGACCGCCTATATCCGCTGGCCAACGAGTCGCTACTGCGTTCCATTACCGAACACGGCGCCGTGATTTCCGAACTGCCACCCGGATCCGCGCCCCGGCGGGAACGGTTCCTATCCCGCAACCGGCTGATCGCGGCACTCGGCAGTGCCACCGTGGTAACCGAATCGAACTGGCGGTCCGGTTCGCACCGAACCGCTCGCGCGGCTGCCGCGCTGATGCGGCCGGTTGGGGCCGTACCCGGCCCGGTCACCTCAGCCAGTTCCGCCGGCTGCCACAAACTGGTGCGGGAAGGGGTGGCCACACTGGTCACCGGCGCCGATGAGGTCCGCGAACTGGTCGCGCCCCTGGGCGAAGTCTGCTTGATAGAACCCGATGTGGGCCGCGGGCCATTGGACGGTTTGGCAGCGCCGGAGCGCCAAGTCTTTGACTCTTTGCCGGCCCGGCAAGCTGCCACCCTTACCGCCATAGTGACAGCTAGCGGCATGAGCACACCCCAGGTGCTGGCTGCCCTTGGGCGCTTGGAACGGGCCGGCCGGGCGGCTCAGGCAGGCGGGCTGTGGCGCCGTGTCAACACCACCAAAGCGGCTGCGTAGGGCAATACTGATGGGTATGAGTGACGCGCAGCAGTGGCGCCAGGAGATAGTCAAGGACTTTGACGAGTCGCTTGTTGGTGAAGGTCTGGCCGTCAACACGCGCAAGGCCTACCAGAGCGATGTCACCGACATGCTGACCACTCTGCACATCGATTCGGCTAGTGAGCTGGCCGCCGTAGCGTTGGATGACCTACGCGAGTGGCTGGCCATTCACCTGGACAAGGGCGAAGCCCGGGCATCAATCGCGCGGCGCGGTGCGTCCGCCAAACGGTTCTTCCGCTGGGCCCACACCCGCGGCCTGGTCGAAAGAGACTGCTCGGTGCGTCTGCGGAGCCCATCGGTCCGGCCGTCCATACCGGATGTGCTTAGCCAGCCAGAGGCTTTGACCATGATGGAACAATCCCTGGTCCTGGCTGCCCAGAGCGGCCCCCTGGGGCTGCGTGACCACGCTCTGGTCGAATTGATCTACGCCACGGCTATTCGTGTCAGCGAGGCGGTTGCCCTTGATCTGGATGATGTGGACATGGGCCAACGGCAGGTCCGGGTGCTGGGCAAAGGCGGCAAGGAACGGGTTGTGCCCTTCGGGTTGCCAGCCGCCGAAGCCCTGGAAACCTGGATCGCCGAAGGTCGCACGGAGATCATCCGAACCTCGCCCAAGGCCGGCAACCCGCCGCCGGCCCTATTCCTGGGCAGCCGCGGCCTGCGTTTGGGCGCACGCCAAGCCCGCGACGCGGTCCACCGGCTGGCCTCCGTGGCCCAGGTCGGCGACATCGGCCCCCACGGACTGCGCCACTCCGCCGCCACCCACCTGCTGGAAGGCGGCGCCGATCTGCGTTCCGTCCAAGAGATCCTTGGCCACTCCTCCCTGGCCACAACCCAGCGCTACACCCACGTCTCAGCTGACCGCCTCTGGTCAACCTACGCCACCGCCCACCCCCGCTCCGGCTCCGAAGACTAACCCCATGCCCCGCCTTGCCATAGCGCGGTGGGGATCACTTCCAGAGGACGGCTCTGGGGCGGGGCTGGACTAGGAGGGTTGGGTCTAGATAGGTCTCGCCGCGGCGGACTCCCCAATGGAGGCAGTCGGTGCAGTGGGAGGCATCATCGGCGGCTATCTGGCCGATTGGTTGGCCGTTTGTGACTTGGGTGCCGGTTTCCAAGTCGCTGTGTACAGGTTCCAGGGTTGAGGCCAGATCGCCATGGCGGATCACCAGGACGTGCCGATCCACTATCCAGCCGTTGAAGGCGACAGTCCCGGCACCGGGAGCGACAACTTCCGGACCAGCACCTGAGCGTAGATCGACTCCCCGGTGGCCGGCCAGCCAAGGTTCGGCCGGTAGGTCGAATGGCCGCACGATCTCCACCGGGTCAGAAAGGGGCCAGCGGAAGGTAGCTTCATGGAGTTCAGGGCTGGTGTCCGATGCCGCCACCCCTCCAGTGCTTTGAAACGCCGCGAGGTCTGGGTCAGTTGGCGACCCAGGCCAGCCGTAGCTGGCCGCGACCAGCGCCGCGCCAAGAACTGGTACCGCCACCAACCGAGCCACGCTAGCCACCCACCTGGTCTACCCCGCCCCCAGGCGCTCCGCTCGCTGATAAAGCCGCCCCCTGTGGACAATCGGGCCCTGCCCAGAGTGGAGCTGGATTGGCGGCAGGCCGGGGCGGGGGTTGAAATTGACGAGGGCTGGGTGGGGTGCTAGCGTCGGTGCTTAGTGCTAATGAGAAGCGTTCGCACTAAGCGTCTTGAGACGCGCTGCCCCTCGACAAGAAAGTGAGTCCCACTGTGCGTGGTGTCACCAGGACCGGACAGGCCGGTTCTCCATTCTCAACAACACGAGCCGGCGCGGTGGTGGCGATCACCATGGCGGTCGCGCTCGCCCTGCCTGCGACCGGCGCCTCAGCCGACCCGACCCCTGGCGGCGGATTGGCCGATCAGTACACACTTG
>JAIRTF010000146.1 GCA_031255075.1 Bifidobacteriaceae bacterium
ACGCCGAGCAGCGCCGCCTTGGGCCGCACTTTTAGCGAAACGGTAGTCATGTTCTCTTGGTCCTTCTGCCTCGCCAGCCGCGCCTACAGCTTGATCTCAATGTTGACGTCCGCAGGCAGGTCCAGCCGCATCAGGCTGTCCACCGCCTTGGGCGTGGGGTCAATGATGTCTATCAGCCGCTTGTGGGTCCGCATCTCGAAATGCTCGCGGCTGTCCTTGTACTTGTGGGGCGAACGGATCACGCAGTACACGTTCTTCTCAGTGGGGAGTGGCACGGGGCCCACAACTGTGGCGCCGGCCCGGCTCACGGTCTCCACAATCTTGCGCGCTGACGAGTCAATGACCTGGTGGTCATACGACTTGAGCCGTATGCGGATCTTCTGTCCAGCCATGACGTGCTTATCTCCCTTACGCTGTTGGTTTCACCGCACCCCGCGTTCGGGCGTGTCGCGCGCCTTGCTCAAGGCTCTACCCGACTCGCAAGATTGAAGGGAACGGTCTTGGGCCGTCCCGCACCTTGGAAGGCATGGGCGCCCCACTCGGTTGCCTCACGTTCGCAAAGCAACCGCTACATACTGCCAGAAACGTTCAGAAATGTGAAATCGGCCGGGCAGGCGCGCAGCGCGGCGGACACCGGTCGGCTGGCCTGGCGGCGGTGCCAGGCCAAATCCGCTGGCCAGGCGGCCTGGCCAGAGCTGGTTTCGCGGCTAGTTGCGAGGGTACTAAGCCGCAGTCTTCGTGTATTGGCGCGGCACGCGCTCGCGCAGTTCTTTGTGGCGTTCGCCGCCGGCATGGGTGGCCAACATGCCTGGGCCAATATGACCAGGAGTCAGATCCGCCACCAACAGAGTGCACAACCGGCCGGTTTCTACCGCATCCACCCTCTCTCCATCAATCACGATCGCCTCGATGCGGCCGTGCCGTTTGGAGTGAAGCCCATGGATGTCTATTGTCTGGCCAGTCTCGATGCGCCCTAGTTCAACAAGACCCGAGATCGCCGTCCCCGGCTGGTCCACCAGGAAAACCTGTTCGATCTCGAATTGGAATTCTGCGGGCTGTGATTCTTCCACGTTGGGTCTCCTCTCGCGAGTTAGACAGGATGCCTCCATCCTAACCGCCGCCGGCCGGGCCTGCGCCGTCCGTAGGTACCAGGCGCCCAGATCCGAACCGAACTTTGGCGCCCTAAGCGCTGCCAGGATTGGGACCGGCCCGACGGGTTGCCCGATGCCGCCGGTAGGGCCCACCAACCTCCCTACCCTGGACTGCAGTTCAGTTCAGCGAAACCACCACCAAGGTGGCGATCGAAGCCACCACCGCCGCACCCAGCAGATAGGAAACCAGCGAATGCCGGAAGGCTTCGCGTTTGAGGGCCGGGCTGGTCAGCCCCTGAGGCGGCCGGCAACTCATCCCCACGCCGAAGGCCAGATAGGCGAAGTCCCGGAAAGCCGGGCGGCCGGTGAAGCCACCGCCGGGTTGATCCCCGTAGTAGGCCCGGGCGTAGCGCAACGTGTAAGCGGTGTTGGTCACCGCCCAGCTGAGAGCCACCAGGATCACACCGCCCAGGGCGTACCAGCGCCACTGCTGGGCGTCGCCTTGGTGAAGGGCGGCCACGGTATAGATGACCAGGCACCCCACGCCCCCCAATGCCAACAGTCGGTCCAGGGCGCCTCGCCCCGGATCCGGCTGCCTGACGTGTCGTTTGGTGCGGCGGGCATTCAGGCCGCCGATGCCGCGCCACACCGTCACCAGGTAGACAACTGACACCGCCGCCCAAGTGATACCGGCCGCGCCGGCCAGTCCCACTCTGGGAGCGGCCAGCGTGGCGGCTGCGACTGCGGTCGCGGCCAAGATCAGCATCAGGTTGCGGCTGCGGTGGACGGGCAGACCGTCAGCCGGGTGCGGACCGGCTGAAGGATGGGGCGAACGGTCAGCCGGCTGGGCGAGCGGCAGACCATCAGTGACGCCGGCCAGATTCAACCGTTTGAGCTTGACCGGCTCCGCGGGCCTGGTGGCCTTGGTAGCGGTGGAGGCTGCGGCATCGGCGGCCAGGGTGTCCCCGTCCGCTGGTGGACTGGCGTTGTTGGTGCCTGGTCGGGTGGGCCGGGCTTTGGTCTTGCCACGACCGGAGGCATGTTCCGCCTCGATTCTTTGCCTGGCCAAGCGCTCCGCCATGGCCTGTTTGTACAGGCAGTGCGGTGGGTAGTCACCCAACGCGTTCAGGCTGAGACTGGTTTGCACTACCACAGTCTGCCTGCTGGTTGGGGCTGGCTGACTATGATCCTCGTCACATCTCAGGGCGTGGACCTGCGGCTACACCAACGCTGCGGGCCGCGCCATCGCCCGCGAATCCAACCCGGCCCGGCGCCACCACAGCTATCAATCAGAACCGATCCACGGCCCGCCAAACCAGGCCCAGTACCATGACTCTGAGGCGGGGGCAGCTCAACGGCGGACCCAAAGGAGAACATCTCAGTGAGCGGTACTGAAACCTACCCCTGCCCCGGCTGTGGCACAGCGCTGGTCTTCGAACCAGCCACCGGCGCCTTGGCCTGCGCCAGCTGCCGCAGCCGCTACCAGGTACCAGATGCGGCCCAGGTCGCCTCTGCCGGTCAGGCCGGCGATGAACAGCTCGACCGCCCAGGCTCGCTGGCAGAAGCCACCTGCACGGCCTGCGGAGCCGAGGTGATTGCCCACACCCAGACTCTGGCCTCGACCCACTGCGCCTATTGCCGTTCACCGTTGGTGTTGACCGGCCAGTTGACAGCCGAACTGCAACCAGACTCCGTGGTGCCGTTCACCATTGACCATGAACAGGCCACCGCCATTCTGAAGCAGTGGGTGGGCAAACGGCGGTATGTCCCCAAGGATTTCTATTCGGCCGACCGGGTGGACAAGCTGACCGGTTGCTACTTTCCGGTCTACGCGGTCGATGCCGCCATGGACGTTGAGGTGGAGGGAACCGGCCGAAAGACGGTCACCCAAGGGATCGGATACCTCATCGAGGCCGCCGGCCAAGTACAGATCGAAAACCTCCCGGTCGATGCGTTGCGAACCTCGGTGGCGCGACCCTTGATGGACGTGCTCCAACCGTGGGACCTGCGCCGCTCCGTGCCGTTCAGACCGCACTATCTGAGCGGCTTCACGACCGAGCGGCGCGACATGGAGTTCACCGAGGTTGAGCCGGCCGCCGGTAAGCATCTGGGACGGTCTGGCCGGCGGGTCATGGCCACAGAATTGTTCCGAACCCTCAACTGGCAACTCCAAAGCAATCGCTTCGGCGAGTTGCAGCTATGGGGCCAAACCAAGATTCAGACTTGGCGGCACCGCTATGCCCTGGTGCCGGCCTGGTTGATCTTCTACACCGGGACCGGTGGCGAACAGTACTTCTTTGGCATCAACGGCCAGACCGGTGAGACCCAGGGCAGCCTGCCCCACGACCGGCGCAAGCTGGACCGCGAAACCTGGGGAATCACTCTTGCAACCGTCTTGGTTGCTTTGCTCTCAGCCTTGAGCCTGGTGCTGCCAGTTGTCGCCGCCAGTTCCGACCCCCTTGGATCAGGCATCCTGGCTTCGCTGCCGGCGCTGTTGGGCTGGGCACCGCTGGTGGCGATCGCCTGGGGGGCCGGGGCTTGGATTCGGATGAACGTCCGCCACCGCTACAAACTGCCCGCCCACCCTGATCGACGCGACCAAGCTGTCGGCTATTCAGTCAAGCTAACTCGGCACACTTCCCGGCCGGCGGAGGAGTTGGACGGCGCAGAGCTATTGAGCCGATGGGCCCAGCGG
>JAIRTF010000154.1 GCA_031255075.1 Bifidobacteriaceae bacterium
TGACAATACTCAATCCAAAACCGCGAAATGTGGCCGCCTCACACGCATATCGGCGGGCACTTGGCAAGAAGTGGGCGTCTTGAGTAGCAAGCGGTTACACCCCGCCTGCAGTCGATTCCGCTCACCGGGATTCGGCGAGGGTTCGTTCAGTCAGGATTACCAGGGCACAGGTCCAGGCCAGGGGAGCGGCTGAGGCCGGTTCGCCATTGGCCAGAACCTTTTCTGGCAGGGCGCCATCGGCAGTGCGGTGGTCCGCCAGCCAATACAGCCAGCCTTCGGCGTGGGACCAGTCACCGGCAGCGGCAGCCGTATAGGCGAATAGGGCAGTCTCAGGTGTCCACGAAACACCGTCCCGTTTCCAGGCCGCCCCCGGCGCCAGCCCTCCGCCCGCCCGGGACAATTCGACCTGGGCTTCCGCCCAAGCCGGCTCCGCTTCGCCTTCGAACCCGGACACAAACGGCTGCATCAACATTGCGACGGCTGAATCGGCCGCCTCTGATCCGCGGTAACGATGGAAATCCGGCCCAAACTGAACGCTGATTTGTTGGCTAAGCGTGATAGCCGCTTCAGCGGCCGGGATTCGCAGTTGATTGTCCGGATCCTGTAGCTGGTACAGCCGCCCAGCGCTTTGCAAACCAGCCAGCAGGGGAGCGGCCACACCCAACGTCAATTCGTGTTCGCGCCGCTCCCAATAGTCCGGAGACGGCCCCGGCAGACCGTCTTCCTCAAGGGCGGCCAAGATGGCCGCGACGGAACGGTCCCGCAAAGCGGCGAACCGGGCGACCAGTTGGCGGGCCTCAGCCGGGCCCAACTCGCTGCCAACCACCCCAGCCACCTGGTCAAGGGCCCACAACACCCAACCGCATCCGTCCAACTGAGGTTCGCGCCCATCAGCAACCGGCGTCCCATCCGGGTGGTAACGGGCTGCGAACACCCCATCCTCATGCTCAGCCTGATCAAGGAAGGTCAACACCGCAGCTGCATCATCAAGGTGACCGCTCGCAGCAAAGGCCACCGCCGCGAAAGAAGCATCCCGCGGCCAAACGTGATGCCAAGCGGGCGAGGCGGCGGCCAGCTGAGCGCCATCGGCCAACAAAAGTGTCTTCAGGTCAACCAAAGCCCAATAGGCCATGTCCGCCCGGTCCGCCGGCAACCCGGCGCGGCGCGGATCCCAACCGGACGCCACCCAGTCCAACTGGGCCTGCGCCAACCCAACCGTGCCGCCAACCGCCACCCGGGTGCCGGCCACATAGTTGGGTGTCTGGTCTGGCGCAACCAGCCGTAGCACGCCGTCTGCCCCCAACGCCACCGACCGCGAATGGAGAGGAATCCGGGCCGGCCCCTCACCGGCCAACAACACCAAGGTGGCCAAGCAGATCACGGCCGCCGCCGCGGTCCGCTCGCGCCGCCTACCGCGCCATTTTGGAACTGGCCGGGCCATCAGAAGATCACCCGCCGTGCCCATAGATAGGCTTGTCAGCGGCCCAAATTCTGAAGACGGCCATCACTCAGACTTTAGTTCACCAACCGGTGATAGCGTGCTCCCAGCAGCCGCGCCAAACAGAAGGGAGGCGATCATGCCTCATACAGCTACTGAAACCTACCGAAAAGACCCAGCCTGGGCCGGCCTGGCAGATGAGGCCACCGTGGCCGCCACCCGGCCCATGAACACTGTTACCAGTCCCATTGACGGCGCCGCCCTCGGTGAGGTGCCCATCGGCACCCCGGATGATGTCCACCTGGCCGTCACCAGAGCCCGCCAAGCAGCCAAAGCTTGGTCCGCCAGGCCAATCGATTCGCGGGTGGAGATAATCGAACGGTTCCGGGCCGAACTATCGGCCCACCGCGACGCGCTGTTGGACATAGCCCACGCCGAAAGCGGCAAAGCCCAGATAAGCGCCTTCGAAGAGTTCCTCGACCTGGGGCTGACCTGCTCCTACTACGCGGCAAAAGCACCGAAAATCTTGAAACGGCACCGGCGGATCGGCGCGCTGCCGGTCCTGACCAGCGCCTATGTGCACTACGTTCCCAAAGGTGTGGTGGGGATCATTGCCCCGTGGAACTATCCGCTGACCTTGGCGGTGTCAGATTCGGTGCCGGCATTGCTGGCCGGCAACGCGGTGGTGCTGAAACCGGATTCGTTGACGCCGCTGACGGCCCTTTTGGTGTTGCGCTTGGCCCGCCAAGCCGGGCTACCCCATGACGTGATGCAGATTGTCACCGGCCCCGGCCGCGAACTGGGCGATCCGCTGATTGACTCTTCCGACTTCATCATGTTCACCGGGTCAACTGCCACCGGACGCAAAGTGGCGGCCCGGGCCGGCCAACAACTGATTGGCGTCAGCGCTGAGCTGGGCGGCAAGAACGCCCTGCTGGTGCTGGAAGACGCGCCGCTGGCCAGAACTGTGGCCGGGGCCGTCCAAGCTTCATTCGCCAACTCCGGCCAGCTGTGCATCTCGATTGAACGGATCTACGTGGCCCGCCCGCTGTTCGAATGGTTCGCCAACTCCTTTGCCTCCGCCGCTGAAGAACTGGTCCTGGGCGGCTCCAACGGTTGGGAAGTGGACATGGGTCCACTGATCAGCGCCGACCAACTAGCCAAGGTGACCCGGCATGTCGAGGATGCCGTCGCCAAAGGCGCCACCGTGTTGACCGGCGGCAAACCGCGCCCGGACTTGGGCCCGCTGTTCTACGAACCAACTGTGCTGACCGGGGTCACAGACGCCATGGAGTTGGGCCGCGAGGAAACGTTCGGACCGGTGGTGGCCCTCTACCCGGTCGATTCGGATGAGGAAGCCATCGCCTTGGCCAATGACACGGAATACGGCCTGAACGCCTCCGTCTGGACCTCCAACCCGGCCCGCGGCCGCCGCGTGGCTGAGGCGTTGCGAGCCGGCACCGTCAACATCAACGAAGGCTACGCCGCCACCTGGGGTTCCATCGACGCGCCCATGGGAGGCTTCGGCATTTCCGGTCTGGGCCGCCGCCACGGCATGGAAGGCCTGGTCAAGTACACCGAACCGCAAACGGTGGCCCGGCAGCGGCTATTGGCCATAGGCCCGCCGGAATGGGTTCCGCGGGACAAATACGTAGCGGCCATGAGTGTCGCTTCGACACTGTTGTACCCAACAGTCAAAGGTCTAGTCAGAAGGGTTTTCAACAAATGATGAGTTACCGCCAGCAGGGTGTGCCACTGGACGGGTCACGGGTGGTGATTACGGGCGCGGGCAGCGGCATCGGCCGCCGGATGGCGATCGGAGCGGCCCGTAAAGGCGCCACCGTTATGGTGTGGGACCGGGACGCGCAGCGCGCCCAGGCGGTGGCGGCGGAGATCACGGCTTTCGGTGGGGAGGCCCGCGCCCAGCAGGTGGACGTGGTGGACCGGGAAGCGGTGCACGATGCCGCTGAACGGGCTGGTGGCGCCGACATCTTGATCAACAACGCGGGTGTGGTCTCTGGCCGGTACCTACTCGATGAAACGCCGGAGGCCATTGACCGGACTTTGGCCGTCAACTTGAAGTCCTTGTTCTGGGTGACCCAGGCGTTCCTGGGCGGCATGGTGGCCCGGCACCATGGCTATGTGGTGACTGTTGCTTCTGCGGCGGGCATTGTGGCCGGGTCCAAGATGGCCGCCTACGCGGCTTCCAAAGCCGGCGCCATTGCTTTCAACGAAGCGCTGCGCAACGAAATGCGGGAGACAGATTCGGGTGTCGGAACCATGGTGGTGTGCCCGTTCTATATTGACACCGGCATGTTTGAGGGCGTCAAGACCCGGGTGCCGTGGCTGCTGCCAATTCTGGAACCGCGGCGGGTGGCGGGGGCCATCCTGCGGGGCATTGAACGGGGAACCAAGCAGCTGATTCTGCCGCCGTTTGTGCGGGTGGTGCCGCTGCTGAGGGTTCAACCAGTGGGTCTGGCGGATTGGTCGGCGGACATGTTTGGGATCAACCGGTCGATGGAGGATTTCGCCGGCCGCGGCGGCGACCG
>JAIRTF010000283.1 GCA_031255075.1 Bifidobacteriaceae bacterium
CAGCGCCCGTCAACTGGAACGCTGGCAGCACATCCCCCGTTCGGGGCAGCTCCCCCACTGTGACAACTTCCATTCCGCCAAATTCAGTAACAGCCATGCGGCTGACTCTACCTCCTTTCGGGTTGGCCGATGCCGCGCCCCCGGTTCCGTACCACCGCTGAATACTGTCTTCCCCGCAGGCCGTTGAAACTCCGCTCGGAACTGTTGGCTAGTAAGGCCGCGAATCTTCAGCAACTGTCAGCATTCCGAGGAGCCGCTTAGCATCCCGATTCCCTGGTCGGAACAGCCGTTTAGGGCCAGGGCTAGCCAGCCAGAGCGTGGGTCACCAAATCCGCCAGTCGAATCACAACGCGACGGGGACGCCGGTCTAGCCGGCCAGGGCTTGGGTCACCAAATCCGCCAGCAACCGGCCGCGAAGTGTCAACACAGCGCGGTTATCAACAATCTCCACCAGCCCATCAGCAGCCAGTTGTTTGGCGGCGACTTGGCCCGCGGGAGGCACATCGCTGAGGGCTATCCCGGCGGCCGTGCGGATGCGCAACATGACACGTTCAAGGCTGGCGGCGGCATCGTCCAACTCTTCGCCGCCTTCTAGAGGCAACCGGCCCTGATCGACCAACTGGCCGTAAGCCAGCGGGCGTTTGACGTTCCAATGGCGGCGCCGGCCAATCGCAGAGTGCGCTCCAGGCCCAATGCCAAGCCACTGACCGCCCGTCCAATAGCCAACGTTGTGGGCGCATTCTTGGCCGGGAACCGCCCAGTTCGAAATCTCATACCAAGTCAGCCCAGCAGCGGACAGGCGCTGGTCAACCAGTTCGTACTTCCGGGCTTGCTCATCCTGATCCAGCCCAGGCACCTGACCTGCGGCGATGGCCCGGGCCAGCGGCACATGCGGCTCCAAGGTCAGGGCGTATGCGGAAATGTGCTGAACACCCAGGGCAAGTGCCGCGTCAATCGAACGCTCCCAAGCCGCCAAGCTCTCCCCTGGCGTGCCATAGATCAGATCAACCGATGTCCGCAGTCCCGCGGCGTGGGCGGCCGCCACGCCGGTGGCTACTCGGTCCGGTGTGTGGGTCCGGTCCAAGGTGGCCAGCACCTGGGGCACCGCCGACTGCATTCCGAAGGAGACCCGGTTGAAACCAGCAGCCGCCAGCTCTGCCAGATAGCCGGGATCAACTGTGTCGGGGTTGGCTTCGACGCTCACTTCAGCGCCGGTCCGCAATCCGAACTGGCGGTCTATGCCCCTCAGCAACCGGGCCAAGTCGGCGGCCGGGAGCAGAGTTGGCGTGCCGCCACCAAAGAAGACGGTGTCCACGCCACCAGCAGGCAGTTCAACTGAACCGGCCAGCGACTGTTCCGCCAGTTCCAATTCCCTTAGGGCGTGGCTCACATAGGCTTGTTGGGCTTCGGGACCAGCTACATAGGTGTTGAAATCGCAGTAGCCGCAACGCCGTGAACAGAACGGCACATGGACATAGACGCCAAACGGATCGGCGGCGCTCACCACACCGGTCCGTTGTATGACCAGTTGTTCCAGTCGCGGTTCTGGTTGTCCTGGAATTCGACCTGGCCGTTGCGGTTCTGTTCCTTGAGCCGTTCCATCTTGCGGTCGCGGTCCGGATCCTTGGACGGGCTTGGTGAAGCCGATGAACTAGAAGAACCAGATGGTGACGCGCTCTCACTGCCAGAAGGCGAAGGGCTGCCAGAACTCGAACCGCTGGGCGAAGGCGAATCGCTTGGCGGCGGTGAAGATGACTGGCTGGGAGACGGCGAAGGGCTGGGTGAAGGCGACGGCTGCGGTGGCGGTTTCTCCAGCTTTTCCAGCAACCGGCGTTCCGCCTCGGCACCGGTTTCGTCAGCCGCTGGGCAGTCACCGTCACGCAGGGTGGTCAAGGCCAACTCCCAGAAGGCTGTCGCCCCGGCCCCGTCACCGGCGGCGGCCGCCGCATCGCCTTGGAGCTCTTGGGCCAGGGACAGGTTCTCCCGAACCAAGCATTGTTTGGCGTCCGGTGTCAGCGGCAGGGCGTCAGTCAAGATGGCCTCAGCCTTGGCCGTCTCGCCGCCGGCCAGCACCGCTGTGCCTTCACCGAACAGTGCTTTCCACCGTTCAAATGGCATAGATGAACCAGCGGTCTGGTAGTGCCGGGCCGATTTCTCGAACATGTTCGCGCCGTAGGCCGTGGTACCCATCCGCCCCAGTTGCCAGAGGCAGATCGCCAACGTTCCTAGGGTGAAGATCACCACGGCGCCAACTATCCGCGCCAACAGCGGGAACCATTTCATGGCTGCCACCCCTTCCGCGTCACCATCACCGCGGCCTTCCGCGCACCGGAGGCCCGCCGCATTCGGACCAGTTGGTGGGCCAACTCCCAGATCAGCAACGGGAACAGGATCACAGCCAACCATGGACCAATCGGCCGGTTGACCGAGGCCTGGGCTGATGTTGGCCGTTCCGGCAGGTCGCCCTGCCAAAACGCATCGGTGACATCACGGTCAGCGGTGCGCCAGTGGTAGGACACTCCCATCTGATCAGCAATCTTCTCCAGGGCCTTCTGATCAATCACTGAGATCGCGTCATGGCCATAGTTGTCCCAATCTGGGATGTAGTCCTGGGTGTCAAATGACGTGCCGTCATAGGTCGGTACATGCCCAAGCATCCGGCCGCCGTCCTTGGTGCCATAGCCGAGCACTGCCCCGCCATCGATCAGCTTGGCGGTGTCTTTGAAGGACTTCGGCTTCTTACCAGAAGTCTGTTCACCATCCCCTAGGTAGTAGACCAGGCGAGCCCGTTCCGGGTGGTTCTCCGCGCTCTGTTCCAAAGCCTCCATCAGCAGGTCAAGTCCCGAGTCGATGGATGTACCGGTGGCTTGATAGTGGACCTCCGGCGTCAGAGTTTCGGTGGCCGCGGCGACCGCTGTCATGGACGCGGATGGCGGCAGCAGATACCGACCGTGAGAGGAGACCGCGATGATAGAGAAATGCGCGCCGGCGTGGTGCTCTGCCAAAGCCCTCAAGTCCGCTATGACTCCCTCGGTGCGGGGCTCATCCCCATTCCAATCCTCGGCCGCCAGCGAAGGTGAGGTATCAACCAACACAATCACATCAGCTTCCAAAGCCGTTTGGGTGCGCTGTTCAGAACCGACCGGCGGGTTCCAAATGACCAACACCACCAGACCGCCAATGATGACCCGCCGGGCCACCGTCAACACTGTTCGGTGAGCTTTCCAGCCGCCGGTCAGCAGCAAGCCCACTACCCCAATGGCCAGCAGCACAGTGCCAACCGCCGGCCGGTCAGAAACCACCCGTTGGGCTGGTTCTTTGATCATGGCTGCTTCTTGGGCCATGATCCCTTCAACCACTCCGGCCACAGTGTTCGGATCGTCAATGGTGAAGTAGCCGCCACCAGTTCGAACTGATTCCTCTTCGAGTTCCCTGAAAGCGGAGTAGTTCACCTCCGTCCCGCCGATCCAACCAGCGGCCGAATCCTCTGGGCATAGCGAATAGACCCGCACATCTGCTTCTGCCGCCATGTCGATCGCCTCAGACAGGTCAAAGATCGGCTTCCCGAACAGCTGGTTGTCCGTGGCCAGAACTACCGACCGGGGCCGCTCTGAATCTTGATCATCGAACAGCATCAGGCAAGAGGCCAGCCCATCGCCCGGCAGTGACGATCCGTTACCCAGCAACGTGCCAGAGGTGTCCGGCCAGTCCTCGAACGGGATGTCATACAGGTCGTCATAGGTTTCGGCTTCGGCCACGCGGGTCAGCTGCTCTTCCAGCGGCCGGAGGGTGGCGTCAATGAATTCGTAGTCATCAGTCAACGGGAACAACGTCACCGAGGATGAGTTGAACCAACTCAACCCGACCCGTTCGCCTTCAAATTCTTGAATAATGTCCCTGAACTGGGCAATCACTCCGGCATCCACCGGGAACATGGAACCGGAAATATCCAGGCACAACACCACATCCCGAGAGGCCTTCTCCGAGTAGACAGTGCGGGCTTCGGCCGGCCGGGCCGCCAACACACTGGCGCCGATCCCAGCCACCAAAGTGAAAATCACCGCCGTGAACACCATTCGGCTGTGCGCAAACGCCACCTTTCGGAAGGACGGTAGGGCGGCAAACCGCAGCGTGTTGGCCAGGCGGGTGCCCGTCATCGGCCGTCGTTTGCCGGCAACGATCCAGACCAGCGGTGTGGCCAACGCCAACACCACCAGGCCGGCCACACCCATCCATGGGTTTATCCAGGTCATCGGCCCACCGCCGCTCGGGCCCGTTGCGCCAAGTCTTCGATGTCGCCTTCGCCTTCCACGCCGAACTCCACCGGGTAGGCAGCGGAGACCATGTCCACCAAGGCCACCAGTTCCTCGTGAACCTTCAGGTCCGTCAGGGTCATGGTGGTGGCTTCCCGCCCGGCAAAGGCCCGCACCGCCAGGGACAGCCGTTGGGCCGCGGCCCGGTCGGAGATTTCGCCGCTCTTCCAGGCCCGCTCAATCTTGGCGATTTCCCGCAATATGGACCACGATGCCGCGCGGCTGGCCAGCGGACCAACCTGCCCGGTCTGTTTGGCGGCTTGGCGCCGGGCCCGTATCCAGCGCACCAACGGTGGCACGGTCATCAAGGCGACGGCTGTCAAGATGCAGATCAGTCCGCCAATCAGCCACCAAACTGAGAAGGCTTCCGGCGGCCAGGGCACTTCAAGTTCCGGCATGGCGGTGCCTTTCCAGTAGCCGAATCAGCACGTCAACCAGTTCGGATTGGCCACGCACGCGGCCGTGCACAATGCCGCGCCGGGCCAAGGCCCGTTCAATGGCTTGGGCCCGCGTATCGGAAGCGACCCGGGCTTCGGTGGCCAATGCTGAATGCAGCCGAACCTCATCTGGCAGTCCCCAGCCGGTCTCCACATCAAATGGGCTTTCGGCCCAGCCTTCGGCCATGTGCATGTCAGCGATGCGCACCACCAGCACTTGGTGGCGGGCGTGCAGCTCTGCCAAGGACTTTTCGCCGGCTGCTCCCAACTCGGCATCGTCCGTGATCAAAATGGCTATGCCGTGTTTGGAACGGGTCTTGACGGCGTAGTCCAACACTGCGGCCAAATCGGATGCCGCGCCATCGGCCTCGCGGGAAGCCAAAGCGATCCGGCTCAAGACAAATTCGCTGTGTTTACGGGATCCGGCCGCCCGAACGGCTCCCTGCCAGGCGGTGTCACCGTAGACAGCCCCCAACAAGTCACGGTGGCGCACAGCTAGATGCGCGAAGACCGCGGCCACGTCCAAAGCCAATTCGTGCTTCGGTGTGCCGTCTGGGGCGACTGCTGTCATGGACCGCCCGGTGGATACCACCAGCAAAACGTTGTTCTTCCGTTCAGCCACATATCGGCGCACCAGCGGCCGGCCGGCGCGGGCTGTGGCTTTCCAGTCGATGTCCGCCATGGCGTCACCGGGAACGTATTCGCGCAGGTCTTCAAAGTCTGTGCCGCGGCCGGGGAAGATCGAGGCGTAACCGCCGTCCAGCATTGAGCGCGCCCGGCGCTGCGAATGCAGTTCCAGGAGCGCTTCAACCGCGCGGATGCGCCCGGCGCGGTTGGTCATGGCGCTTTGGTGGCGGCGAACACCGCGTCAATTACGGTTTCGGGTTTGATCTGGTCAGCGATGGCTTCATAGGTCAGGATCAACCGGTGGCGCAACACCAAGTGGCGCAGCGTCTTGACGTCGTCTGGGACCATGTGGTCGCGCCCGGACAGCAAGGCCACTGCCCGGCCGGCCCATTGGAAGGCCAAGGAGGCGCGTGGCGATGAGCCGTATTCGATGTACCGGCCCAGGTCGCCAATCACCCGGCGGGCATCCCGCGTGGCGCAGACCAGCCGCACAATGTAGTCCTTGATGGCGCGGTCAATGTGAACCCGTCGCGACAGCTGCTGGAGGGCAGCAATATCTGCCGGCTGGGCCACTGCTTCCACGGCGCCTTGGATTGATTCGGCTTGGTCCATGATGACCAGTTCATCTGCCGGTGAGGGGTAGTCGATGACTTCCTTCAACAAGAACCGGTCAAGCTGGGCTTCAGGCAGTTCATAGGTGCCCTCTTGTTCAATCGGGTTCTGTGTCGCGAACACGATGAACGGCTTCGGCAAAGGGTGGATCTGCCCGGCGATGGTGACCTGGCGCTCCTGCATGGCCTCCAACATGGCGGACTGGGTCTTGGTGTTGGCCCGGTTGACCTCATCCAACAGCACAAAGTTCGCATTGATCGGACCAATTTCGATATGGAACTTGGCGTGGGTGGCGTCAAACACTTCGGTGCCAACAATGTCTGATGGCAACAGGTCCGGCGTGCATTGAATGCGGGAGAATGTCCCGCCGCACAATCCGGCCAAGGTCCGGGCTGCCGTGGTCTTGGCCAAGCCCGGCACTGACTCCAACAGCACATGTCCGTCCGCTACTAGACCAGCCATCAGTGACCACCACAGGCCATGCTGTCCAACTACGCGGGTCTGGTATGCCTGGGCAATCCGGGCAACCAATTGCCGCGCATGTGCCATCTCTTCATTACTGATCGGTTCCGCCACGCGTTACAGGATAACGGCCTCGGCTTGACGCAAGCTGACAATTGCCTGACTGGTTCCTCTTCCCCGGCCGATGCCGCGCCAAGACCGCCGCGCCTGGGTCACGGCTGGCCGCCCGGGTTTGGTCTAAGGTGGGCCCGTGAGCCAAGACCTGGGAGAACTGGACACCAAGCTGGGGGTAGAAATACTAGAAGCCTCGATTGGCCGGGTGGTGGGCCGCATGCCGGTGGCCACCAACCGTCAACCATTTGGTCGGCTTCATGGCGGCGCATCGTTGGCCTTGGGTGAGTCACTTGGCTCGCTGGCAGCCACTTTGCACGCCGAACCGTTGGGGCTGGCCGCCGTGGGTGTGGACATCAACGGCACTCATCACCGCGGTGTGCGGGACGGATTCGTCACCGGTGTGGCCACCCCGGTTCATTTGGGACGCCGAACCACCACCCATGAGGTTGTCATCAGCGATGACGCCGGCAGCCGGATCTGCACTGTGCGGATCACCAATCAGTTGATCCCTATGACTGAGGACTAGCGTCCACCGCTTTGATCAGCCGCTCCAGGTTGGCGGCAAACCGATCTGGCGTTGGCAACAATGACACCACCAGGGCGCGGTTGCCGGGCAGGCCGTAGAACCAGCCGGGGTGCACTGAAAGCCGATGTTCGGCCAGTAGGCGTAGTTCCAAGTCCGGTTCGGGGGCGGGTGCGTCCACTACGGCGACCCAACCGGCTTCGGCTGATCTGACCCGGCCAGGCCAGACTTCGCGCAAAAGCTTCAGGTTGATTGAAGTTCTGGCTCGCACCGCGGCTTGGGTGGTCGCTTCCAACTCCAACATGGCCGGCAGAGCCGCGGCCGCGGCTGTTGAAACGGTCAGGTAGGCGTCCGCGATCTGATCCAGCTGGGCCGCGGCTTGGGCCGTCAGCTCCGGCGGCCCGGTCAACCTGATCCAACCGAGTTTGATTCCGGGCGCTGCCAAGCGTTTCGATACGCCGTCCAAGGTGAAGCAGAGGCTTTCAGGAGCTTCTGCAAAGCTGGCGCCGGCGGTGGTTGCGTCCAGGGTGAATGGTCGAAACACCTCGTCTGCGATCAGTGGCATGTTCGCCTTTGCGGCCGCCGCTTGGATAGTTTCCACATTGGCGTAGGCGCCGGTTGGGTTTCCGGGGTTGACCACCACCAGGACCTGCGC
>JAIRTF010000038.1 GCA_031255075.1 Bifidobacteriaceae bacterium
TACTCGCCAGGGTCCGCCGGATGAACCCTGCCGCTCAGCCGAGCGCCGCCCCCGATTTGGCCGCGCCCGCAACTTCCCCTCAAACCGCCAACCTTCCGGTGGTCGATGCCGCGGCATCGGCCACCGTACCCGTCCTCACCGAGCCGACGCCCACCGCAGCGGTGGCTGCCCACAAGTTGGCAGCCGAGACACTGGCGACCAAAGCCGCGCCAACGGCCGCCAAACCGGTCTTGCCGCCGCTGCGACCGGCCCGGGCCACGGCCCTGATCGTGTCCCTGGGCGTGGTGGTGATGGTGTTGATCGTCATCTCAGCCGGGATTGGTCAAATGCATTTCAGCCCCGGTGAGGTGCTGCATGTGCTGGGCGCCAAACTGGGCTTGACTATCGGTTCGGAACCGGCTCAACCGAATGCTGAAGCGGTGCTGTTGAACATCCGCCTGCCTCGGGTCATGCTGGCGGCCATTGCCGGCGCCGGGCTGGCCACCGCCGGCGCGGTGATGCAGGGCGTGTTCGGCAACCCGCTGGCCGAGCCAGGACTGGTGGGGGTGTCTTCTGGAGCGGCGGCCGCGGCCTGTGGCGGGATTGCCCTAGGCGTGGGCACGGCCGGGCCTTGGGCCACCGCCGGATTGGCCTTCGCCGGAGGCCTGGCCACCACGGCGCTGGTCTACATGTTGAGCCGCTCCGGTGGCCGGACCGAAGTAGTCACCTTGGTGCTGACGGGCATAGCTGTCAACGCCATCGCCGGGGCGGCCATTGCCCTGTTTACCTTCCTGGCGGACACCTCAGCCCGGGAAGAAATCATCTTCTGGCAAATGGGTTCGCTGAACGGCACCCGCTGGGTTTACGTGTGGGTGGCCGCGCCGCTGGTGGTGATCGGTGTGGTGGGGGCGTTGACCCTGGCCAAGCGCCTCGATTTGCTGAGCTTGGGGGAGCGCGGCGCCAGACACCTGGGTGTGGACGTGGAACGGTTACGGATCGTGGCCATTGTGCTGGTGGCGCTGATGACAGCGGCAGCGGTGGCGTTCTGCGGGATTATCGCCTTTGTGGGGCTGGTGGTGCCGCACCTGATTCGGATGGTCATGGGACCCGGCCACCGAGTACTGCTGCCGGCCTCAGCCCTGGGCGGCGCGGCCCTGTTGACGGCCGCTGATCTGGTGGCCCGCAACGCCGTCAGCTACGCCGATTTGCCAATCGGCATGTTGACCGCCCTGGTGGGCGGCCCGTTCTTCTTCTACCTGCTGCGGCGCACCCGCCGGCAGGCTGGGGGGTGGTGCTGATGACCGCCATCTTGGAACTGCAGGATGTGCGCTACCAGATTGGCAACGCCCAGATTCTGCGCGGCATTGACATGGACGTCCGCGCCGGGGAGCTGCTGGCCTTGGCCGGCCCCAACGGCGCCGGCAAGTCAACCCTGTTGGGGGTGATGGCCGGTGATCTGAAACCGACCGGCGGCCAGGCCCTGCTGAATGGGCGCCCGGTTACCGCCGTGCCGGTCCGCGAACTGGCCCGCCGCCGGGCTGTGATGCTGCAAGAATCGCGGCTGTCGTTTGGCTTTTCGGTGGCAGACGTAGTCCGCATGGGCCGTGCCGCGCTGCCGGCCGGCGCCATCGAGGACGATGCCGCCGTGGCCCAAGCCCTGGAAGCTTGCGACGCCTTGGACTTGGCTGACCGCAAATTCCCAACCCTGTCCGGTGGTGAGAAGGCCCGGGTCAGCTTTGCGCGGACTTTGGTGCAGGAAGCCGATGTGCTGCTGTTGGATGAGCCAACGGCGGCCTTGGACATTCGCCACCAGGAGTTGGTCATGGGCCTGGCGCGCCGGCAGGCGGACGGCGGCAAAGCGGTGGTGGCGGTGCTGCATGATTTGTCTTTGGCGGCGGCCTGGGCCGACCGGTTGGCCTTGATGGGTGAGGGACGCCTGGTGGACTGCGGGCCGGTGGCGGAAGTGGCAACCGGACCGCAGTTGAGCGCCTTGTATCACCATCCGGTCGGGGTTGAACCGGATCCGGTGACCGGTGTGCCAGTTGTGATTCCAAGGCGGGGGGTAGCCAGATGTCCAGTCTGTTAGGTAGTTCACGGTCCGCGGCGCGGACCGGTTGGCCGGTGATGGCGCTGATGATGGCCCTGGTTGGGGCGGTGGGTCTGGCTTTGGCCGGTCCGGCTTGGCCGGCCCATGCGGCCGCCTCGGTAACTGTGACCGGGCCGGGCGGAGCTGGTGTGGCCAACGCCAGTGGTGCTTCCACCTTGCAGCTCAGGGGCAGCGGTTTCCAATCGATCAAGGGCGGCTTCGGCGGCATCTATGTGTTGTTCGGAGCTGTTGGTGATAATTGGCGGCCCTCCCAAGGCGGGGTGGGCGGCCGTGACTTCCTGTACGTGCCAGATGAACAGTCCAAAGACAACGCCGGGCGGGAAAAGTTTGTCGCCTTCCCCGGTTCGGAAACAGCGGATTCGGCCAACGGTGGCCAGATCGCGGCTGATGGTTCTTGGTCAACTTCGATTGTGGTGCCCGGCCCCACCTTCACTCTCCAGGATGCCGCCGGCAAACAAGTCGAGGTGGACTGCCGCACCACCCAATGCGGTGTCATCACCATTGGCGCCCACGGCGTGATCAACCCATCCAATGAGACGTTCACACCCGTCAGCTTCGGTGGCGGCCAAAATGGCGGCGGCGCAACTCCGAATGGCAATGGCGGTTCGGCCACCACTGGCGGTGAGGCGGCCCCAGGTCAAGCGGTGGCCACCCCTGAGGGGATCGCTACCTTGGGAGTTGACGCGACCACCGCAGTGGCGGGGCACGCCATGGCCTTCACCGGGCGGGGTTTTGCCCCGGGTGAGCAAGTGACCGCTGTTCTGGATGACGGTCTGGTGGCAGCCGGGCCGTTGGTGGCCGGCAAGTTCGGAGAGGTGGCGGCCACCTTGCCGCTGCCTCTGGACCTGCGGGTTGGTTCACACACTCTGCGGCTGGTGGGGGCGGCTTCCGGCCAGGAAGCTGAAGTGGTCATCACGGTCCGCCGCGACCCATCAATTGTGCAGGCCCAAGAAGACGCCAACCAGGCGGCCAGCGAAGTCGGTGAGGACCAGAAACTGTCCCCATGGCGCCTGGCATTGGTGGTGGCGGCAGTGGTATTCGCCGCGATCCTGATCGGATCGCTGACATCAGCTTTGGTGGCCCGCCGAATGCGGCGTCAAGCTCAGCGCAAATCCGTTCTGCCGGCCGCGTCAGCTGATGGTTCGGCTGACCAGCCAAGTGGCAGACCAGCCGAAACGCCACCTTCCGTCCAGCCGTTG
>JAIRTF010000050.1 GCA_031255075.1 Bifidobacteriaceae bacterium
TCGACCTGGACCGAATCCCCGGCCCTTGGCAACCGGCCAAGCCGCGCCATCACCAGGCCGCCCAAAGTTTCGTAAGCCGGATCCTCCGGCAAGTCGATCTGCGAGAGTGCCGCCAACTCATCCGGGCGCATCTGCCCCGGCACCCGCCAAGACCCATCAGTCATGCGCCTGGAGGCCGGCCTGGTCGGGTCATTCTCATCGCGGACGTCGCCCACTATCTCCTCAACGACATCCTCCAAGGTGATCACACCAGAGGTGCCGCCATATTCATCGACCACCACCGCCATCTGGGCGCCGGCATCGCGCAGCTGCACCAAAACCGGGCCCAACCGGGCGGTTTCTGGTACCTCAATGATCTCCGTCATCAACGCGGTCACCGCCACCTTGGGCCGGCGCTCGTGGGGCACCGCCACAGCCTTGCGCAGAGCCACCAAACCGATGATGTTGTCCCGCGAACCGTCAATCACCGGCAAACGCGAATGGCCGGTCTCTCTGACCAGGCGGATCACGTCATCGGCCGTGGCATCGCGGCCCACCACCGTGATCTGGGTGCGGTCCGTCATGGCGTCAACCGCGCGCAACTCGGTCAACGCCAAGGTGCGGGTCAAACGGTCGGCCAGGTCTTCATCCAACATGCCCTCCGCCGCCGAGCGGCGCACCACCGAATCGAGTTCCTCGGCTGAACGGGCCGAATCCACCTCATCTACAGGCGTGATCCGCATTAGCTTCAACAGCCCGGTCGAAGACGAATGGAGCAACCAAATGACCGGTCGCATGACCTTGGTGAAGCCCAACAAGAACGGCAAAGCCAGGCGCGAAACACCCAACGGTTCAGCCATGGCCAGGTTCTTGGGCACCAACTCGCCGAACAGCATTGAAAAGGCGTTTACGCAGATCACCGCCAAAGCCGCCGCCAAAGCCGAACCAACCAGCGGCGCGGCCTGACCGGCGCCACCAACCAGACGGTCAAACAACCTGGTAGCGGCCGGCTGGGCGGTGTAACCCAGCAAAATAGTGGTCAGGGTGATACCCACCTGGGAGGCCGACAGATACAGCGAGGTAGAACCCAGAGCACGGCGCAGCGCACCGTAGCGCTCCGGGCGTTCGGCGGCATCGAGCACCGCTGAGTCAACTGCCACCAGGGAGAACTCCGCCGCCACGAAGACAGCCGTGCCCAGCGTGAGCACCACGCCGGCAGCAACAAGCAGGAAGTCCATCAGCATCAGCTCTACGTTACGCGGAGTGAAGCGCCAACGTGCGAAGCACATCGGCTGGCGCAGCCCCGACGCCTGGCACGGGGCTGGCGGTGGTGCCTTTGGCGAGCGGGGAGTAGGGCGGCCGAGTGGGCAGCGGCACCGGGCAGGGGTCCAAGCGGCGAATTGCCGGGCTGCCAACGGCGGCCTGGGCTGGCGCAGGGCGGCCTGGGCTGGCGCGGGGCAGCTTGGCTGAGCGGCCGATGGCGCCGCGCGGGCCGGCAGCGGCAGGCGATGCTCCCAGCGTGGTGATGTGTGGGCCGGCAGCGATGGGTGAGGCTGCTTGGGCGGCAGCCAGCGGGACGGGCGGGAAGTGGTTTCGTGGCGGGGAAGGTTAGGGCGAGAGTTTGAACGCCAGCGCGCCAAAGCGTGCAAAACTGTAAAACATGACCGCACAGATGATCTTGGTAGTGGAAGACGAACCGACCATTGCGGGAGCAATAGCCAGGCGATTGTCCGCCGAGGGCTACCAGGTTCAGACCGTGGGCGACGGACTGGCAGCAGTCGAAGCGGCCTCTTCCCTCCAGCCAGACCTGCTGGTGTTGGACGTGATGCTGCCGGGGATTGATGGTCTGGAAGTTTGCCGCCGGGTCCAAGCCGAACGACCGGTGCCGGTGCTGATGCTGACAGCTCGCGACGATGAAACCGACAAACTGGTTGGCCTGGGCGTGGGAGCCGATGACTATATGACCAAACCGTTCTCCATGCGCGAGCTACTAGCCCGTATCAAGGCGCTGCTCAGGCGGGTGGAACGGGCCAAGGTGCTGAGCAGCCCGAACAACGAAGAAGACCCGATTGTGGCCGGCGATCTGGTCATAGACCCCAACTCGCGGCGGGTTACTCGCGGCGGCCAGGAGATCCACCTCACTCCGACGGAGTTTGACCTGGTGGTGTTCCTGGCCAGCTCACCCAGAACCGTCCGGACCCGCGAAAAGCTGCTTGAACACGTCTGGGATTGGGCAGATGCGTCTGGCACCCGGACTGTCGATTCCCACATCAAAGGCGTGCGGCGCAAGTTGGGGGCCGATCTGATCCGCACCGTTCACGGCGTAGGGTACGCGTTCGAGCCGGTGGAAGATGACTAAGACCAGCCTGCCGCGGCCACCAGTCAGCCGCCCGCTGGACTCGTTTGGTTCTATCAAACTGAAGATTGGCCTGCTGGTGACAGCTGCCATAGTGGCCGCCGTCGGCATGACCTGGGTTGGACTACGCAACGAGATGGGGCCAACTTTCACCCTCCCGCTGGCGGTGGCCGCCGGGTTGGTAATCACCCAGTTCTTGGCCCATGGCATGACCAGCCCCCTGCGGGAAATGATCGAAGCCGCCCGGGCCATGGCCAAGGGCGACTATTCAACCAAAGTGTCCATCACTTCGCGCGATGAAGTGGGTGAACTGGCCCGCGCCTTCACTTTGATGGCCAAAGACCTGGCCGAAGCTGACGCCTTGCGCCGCGAAATGATCGCCAACGTGTCACACGAATTGCGGACACCGGTGGCCGCATTGCAGGCCGAGCTTGAAAACATGGTGGACGGCGTGACCGAACCAGACGCCGAAACCTTGGAAATCCTGCTGACCCAAACCAAACGGCTGTCGCGGCTGGTGATCGACATGCTTGACCTGTCCCGGCTGGACGCAGACGTAGTTGAACTGCACCTGACCGAAAACTCGGTCAGCGACTTCCTGGATGATGCGGTGGCGGCCGCCCGGCTGGTGGCTTCATCGACCGGCAAGCGGGTCGCCTTCGCGGTGGACGTGACCCCGCCAACGCTGAAGATGACTGCGGATACCGAACGGCTCCACCAGGTGGCCGCCAACCTGCTGTCCAACGCGATCCGCCACTCGCCACAAGATAGCGTCATCACCATTCGGGCCACCGCGCTGAGCAAATGGGTTCAACTCGACTTCCACAATCAAGGACCGCCCATACCGGCGGATGAACGGGAACTGATCTTTGAACGCTTCCAAAGGGGCAAGACCGGCGCCCGCACCAGCCGGACATCCTCAGGTGGCACCGGCCTGGGGTTGGCCATTGCCCGGTGGGCCGTTCTGCTGCATTCCGGCTCTTTGACGGTGGCCGAATCAGACTCCGGGGCTGTCTTCAGAGTCCGGCTGCCGAAGGCGCCCCGCCGGGCTGCCGAAAGCGGCGGCCAGGTGGCCAGCCAAACGTGAAGAAACTACCCCGCAACCAAGGGTTCGCCGCCTTGGCCATCAGTTTGGTGGCCCTGGTCGCCTGGGTGGTCACAGCCTGGCTGCCCGATGCCGCCGGGCCGGGTACCGGAAACGCTGGCGGTCAGCCCGGCGCGGGTGGCATTGGGCGGGATGCCGATGGCACTGAACCTGGCTCTGCCTCTGCCTCTGCCTCTGGCCCCGACAGCACCGGCACTGGGGGGACTGAGCCCGGTGCGGGTGGCGGTGGCGCGGCATCGGCCACCGGGGAAGAGCCCACACGGGAACAGCTGACGGACGCTTTGGCTGCCTTGGACCGCCTGCCCTCCCCTGATTCGGCCGGCGCGGCGCCTCCCTACGAGCGGGAAGCTTTCCTGCCCGGAGGCTGGGCCGATCTGGACCACAACGGCTGCTACACCCGCAACGAAATCCTTGCCCGCGACTTGGCGAACGTCACCTACACCGCCAGCGGCCCCGGTTGCGTGGTTGCCACTGGGAGGCTTACCTGCCCTTATACCGGCAAAGTGGTGGAATTCGACCGGGCTGTTTCAACCCAGAGCGTCCAGATTGACCATCTCATCGCTCTGGCAGAAGCCTGGCGGGCCGGCGCCTGGGCCTGGACCAAAGCCGAACGCGTCGCCTTCGCCAACGACCCGGCCGAACTGCTGGCCGTCAGCGCCTCCGCCAATGCCTCCAAAGGCGCCTCCGGCCCGGCCGATTGGATGCCCGCCACCGGCAGCTGCGGCTATGCGACTGCTTACGCCGACCTGGCGGACCGCTACGAACTGGCCATCCCCGAGGTGGATCGAGTGGCGTTGCGGGCCACGCTTGACAGCTGCTTGGGCTGAGATCGGGGAGCCTGCGGGCCGCGTGGCCTGCCTGATATAGGCTCAAAGAGTGATCCAGATTGAGCACCTGACCAAACGGTTCGGTTCGCTGACGGCGGTAGATGACCTCAGCTTCACAGTCGCAGACGGACGCATCACCGGATTCCTGGGGCCGAACGGCTCAGGCAAGACCACCACGCTGCGCGCCTCACTGGGACTGATCAAGGCGAATGAAGGCCGGGTCACCTTTGACGGTGTCCCCTACAAGGCAATTGCCAAACCGCTACGCACCATTGGCGCGGCACTGGAGGCATCCTCTTTCCACCCGGGCCGAACAGCGCTGGACCACTTGCGGGTGCTCGGTACGGAGGCTGGAGTGAGCACCGCCCGCTGCCGCGAGGTGCTGGAGTTGGTTGGCTTGGCGGCTCAAGGCAACCGCCGAGTGGGCGGCTTCTCAATGGGAATGCGGGCCCGGTTGGCCCTGGCGGCGGCACTGTTGGGAGACCCAGGGATCCTGCTGCTGGACGAACCAACCAACGGCCTGGACCCGGAGGGCATCTCCTGGATGCGGTCACTGCTGCGAGCCTTGGCGGCCCAGGGACGGACCATTTTGGTTTCCTCACACTTGCTGGCGGAAGTCGAACAGACCGCCGATGACGTTGTCATCATCGCCCGCGGCAAACTGCTACGAGCCGCGCCGCTGTCGGAACTGCAACGCTCCACCGGGGCAACCACCATAGTGGACGCCCTTGACGGGGCCGGGCTGGCCAAGTTAATCAGCACCAAAGGCTGGGATGCGGTACAGATTTCGCCCAGCGCCTGGCGGGTGACCGGCCCCACCGCGGCGCAGATCGGCCAAACAGCTATGGAGGCACGCCTGGTCCTGACGCAGTTAGCCAGCCAACAGGCAGGCCTGGAACAAGTCTTCTTCGAGTTGACCGAAGGAGGTGGCCTGGCATGAGCAGAGCAATCCTGGCCGAGTTCCGCAAGCTGTTCTCCACCCGCCTGTGGTGGGTGTTGGCGCTGTGCGCGGCCGGCTATTTGGCGTTGATTGCCCTCGGCATGGGTGCCGTGGTGGCCTACGGCGATGCTGCCTCTGAGGCGCTTGATAGTGGCATGGGCATGGGCATGCCACTGCCGAGTGGGGCGGACGCCGCCCGCATGGTCTACTCCATGGCGGGCACCGTGGCATATGTCTTCCCGCTGATGGCGGGCGCCATGTCAGTCACTCAGGAGTACCGGCACAAGACCATTACCGCAACCTTCCTGGCCGAACCCCGGCGGCCGGTGGTGCTATCCGCGAAGCTGATCGCTTCGGTGCCAATGGGCATGGCCTACGGCCTGATCTGCTTGGCCGCCACAGTGTTGCCGGCGGCCTTAATTCTGGGGCTTGCCCACATGGATACAGGTCTTGGTGAAGCCAAGACCTGGATCTTCCTGGCCCGGGCCTTGCTTGACTTCTCCTTGTGGGCTGTGGTTGGTGTGGGCCTGGGCGTCTTGGTGCGCAACCAGGTAGCGGCCATTGTGGTGGCGCTGGTGATCACCCAATTCTTGGAGCCAACGCTCAGGATGCTGCCGTCGATGTCGTCTTCGCTGGATGCCCGCTGGACCACGTTCCTGCCAGGTGCTGCCGGGGACGCCATCCAGGGACAGAGCTTCTACGACCTGATGCAGGAAATGGACCTGATGCAGGAAATGATGGAGGAGCTTACGAACGCTCCGCCGCCGCTGCCCTTCGGCTGGGCGGTGCTGGTGCTAATCGGTTGGGGAGCACTGTTCGCCGGGATTGGCTATTTCACGAACTTCCGTCGAGACGTTTCCTAGCAGGGAGCTTTGCCTAGCAGGGCGTTTCGCGAGCGCGGCGTTTCACCACCGCGCTGCCTGAGCGGGAGGTTTCGTGACCGCGGCATTCCCTGAGCGTGGCGTTTCCTGTTCGCGGCGTTCCCTGAGGGGGAAGTTTCGTGCTCGCGGCGATTCCTATTCGCGGCGTTTCCTGAGCGGGAGGTTCCGTGACCGCGGCGTTTCCTGAGCAGGAGGTTTCGTGACCGCGGCATTCCCTGAGCGGGGCGTTTCCTGAGCGCGACTTCTCCTGGCCGGAGCATTCCTTGAGCGCGATCCTTCCTGACCGTCTGATGCTCCGACCCGACTTCCTAGCGGCATGGTTTCGTGGGACGTTTCGGAAAAGTGACGCAGGTCTCACTGCTTTGCGCGTTCTTTACCTATTTCGTAAAGAAAGTACATAGCGTTGCCTAGTTTTGCGCTATCTTGACGTTGGGCGGCCTGTCATTGAGCCCGTTTTGACCGACGCCTAGCATGCGGTCTGGGACTTAAGTCATTCACACAGGTCACGCCCTGCGTCCCGAGCGAACTGCGACCCAAAACGGACTACTATCGAAGGGTGTCCATTGTCACTTCAGGACCACTTGGCGCCACCGTCGGCGCGACTTCCCGCCTGTTTTACCTCTGCTTGACCAACGAAAGGTTTCCCTGCCGTGACCATCGCAACGCCAACTGAAACCCCACAGCCCGGCCCCACCGCCTTCGGCGCCAACGCCTGGCTGGTAGACGATCTGTACCAGAAGTACCTGGCGGACAAAGAATCAGTCGATAAGGCCTGGTGGGACTTCTTCGCCGACTACCGCCCATCCAGCCAGCGACTCGAAGAGCACCCTGCCGCCGCAGCCCATCCCGAGGTACCGGCCCCGCCCACTACCAGAGGCCCGGTGCCGATAGCCCGCCCCGAGCCGCCCCGGCCAGATGACCGCATCCGCCACCCCAAGCCAGTTGACCTGGCCTCCGATGCCGCGCCCACCGCCGCCGCCGAACCAGCCGTCGCCCGCTACACCACCGCCGAACCGCGCGCCCTCACCGACGCCGGCGAAGTCCCCGGCGAAGACCAAATCAAGGTCCTCAAGGGCGCGCCCATGCGCACCGCGGTCAACATGGAGACCTCCCTTGGCGTGCCCACCGCCACATCGATCCGGCAGGTCCCTGCCAA
>JAIRTF010000168.1 GCA_031255075.1 Bifidobacteriaceae bacterium
CCACCGCATAGTTGCGGCTTGACTTCTGGCTGCCACCGCCAATGCCCTTCACTTCAGCGTCAGCCTGAGCGGTCGCTAAGATGGCCCGCCCCAGGTTGGGACCATCCCAAGACCGCAGCACCCGCCGGGCCTGATCGACCTGCCAACTAGCCATCCCCAACTCTTTGGCTGGGTCTTTGCCATTTTGGATGGCCCCTCCTACCAGCGCCAACTGGCGCAAGCGGCTGGCCAGCACTGCTATCAACAGCACCGGCTCAGCGCCGGCCCCCAAGGCGTAGCGCGCCAACCGCAGCGCCTCACCGGTTTGACCGGTGACGGCGGCATCGGCCACCTTGTAGGCGGTCGGCTCCAAACGGCCACCGTAGTAGCGGTCCACCATGGCGGCGCTGATCCGACCAGTGGTGTCAGCCATGATCTGCGATGCCGCGGAGGCCAGTTCCCGCAGGTCAGACCCGACCGCCTCAACCAGTGCCCTGACTGCTCCCAGTTCGGCTTGGCGGCCGCCGGCCGAAAATTCGGCGCCGAGGAAGGCCTCTTTGTCGCGGTCATACTTGATCTCTGCGGCGTTGACTTCTTTGGCGTGGGCCTTGCGCAGGGCTTCGACCAGTTTGGCGACCCGCTTGCCGCCGGCATGTCTGAAGATGACCATGGCCTCTGGGTTTGGCGCGGCCACATAGGCCAAGGCCTCGCTCAGCAGCGGCTCGGTCATCCGTTCGGCGCCGGCCACGACCACCACTGTGAACGGTGCGAACAACGAACCACTGGCCGCCTCCGCCAACGATCCCCCAGCTGAAGCGTCCAAGTCAACGGATTCAACTTCGGGGTGTTCCTCTTTGATCAGCCGTTTCAACCGCTCCACGGCGCGGTCCGCCAGCAGGTCCTCCGGTCCCATGATCAATACCAGGCGGCTCGGTTCGGCCCGGTTCCATGGAACGGCGGTGCGGCTGCTTGTTGCCATAGTCACTAGCTTCTCACGTCCCACTGACAGCGCCGGCGGCATCGAACAACTGGCGGGAGCGAAGCTTCGCGAAACCGGTTCCTAAGTGGCCGCCGACCCGAAGGGAGGGGCCCGGCAGAGCCCGCCGGCCACCGCGGCACCGACCCGCACGGCACCAATCCAAGAGGTAGCCGGAAGCCAAGATCACCCTTACCCAGCAAGATCACCCTTACCCGGATGGAGAACACGGCCGAAACCGGGTACTTTTCTAGGTATGGCTACTCCCCGCGTTCTGTCCATAGTTCTGGCTGGCGGCGAAGGCAAACGACTCATGCCGCTGACTCGCGACCGGGCCAAGCCGGCCGTGCCGTTCGGCGGCATCTACCGCCTGATCGATTTCCCTCTGTCAAACCTGGTGAACTCCGGCTACGTGCAGATCGTGGTGTTGACTCAATACAAGTCCCATTCGCTGGACCGGCATATCGCCTCCAACTGGAACCTGTCCTCCTTGTTGCATCAGTATGTGGCGCCGGTGCCGGCTCAGCAACGCAAGGGCAAGAACTGGTTCCTGGGCAGCGCAGACGCCATCTACCAATCGTTGAACCTGGTCGATGATGAACGCCCGGACATCGTGGTGGTGGTCGGCGCGGACCACGTCTACCGGATGGACTTCTCCCAGATGGTCAAGCAGCACATCGACAGCGGTGCGGATCTGACCGTGGCGGGCATCCGTCAGCCCATCGCTTTGGCGGACCAGTTTGGCGTGTTGGAGACAGACCCGGCCCGGCCCGGTTTCATCAAGCGTTTCCGTGAGAAGCCCACCGATGCCGAAGGCCTGCCAGATGACCCGCATTCCATCCTGGCCTCCATGGGCAACTATGTGTTCACCACCCAAGCCCTAATTGACGCAGTCTTGGCTGATGCCTCCAAGGTGTCCTCCCGGCATGACATGGGCGGAGACATTGTGCCCTCTTTCGTGGACAAGGGCACCGCTGGTTTCTATGACTTCAAGTTCAACGACGTGCCCGGTTCCACTGAGCGGGACCGCGCCTATTGGCGTGATGTGGGGACTCTGGACGTCTATTACGAAGCCCACCGCGATCTGATTTCAACGGTGCCGGTGTTCAACTTGTACAACTGGCGCTGGCCACTCATCACCGGCCGCACCGGGCAACCGCCCGCCAAATTCACCCATGCCGAACCGGGCCGAATTGGCCACGCTTCGCGATCTCTGGTCTCCCCTGGTGTGATTGTCTCCGGTGGCACCATTTCCGGTTCGGTGGTTTCGCCTGGCGCCTATGTTCATTCCTGGGCCGAGGTGTCAGATTCGGTGATCCTCCATGATGTGGAGATTGGCCGCCACGCCCGCGTCAACCGGGCCATCTTGGACAAATCGGTTGTGGTGGCCCCCGGCGCCACCGTCGGAATTGACCAGGAACTGGACCGCGACCGGGGCTATGAGGTCACGGCCGGCGGCATCACCGTGGTTGCCAAGGGCGCTACTGTCGAAGCGTGAGCCCAACCCATCTGCTGGTGGCAGACGTAGATTCCACTCTGACCACCACCGAAGGCATTGATTTGCTGGCCGAACTGGCGGGCTCTGGCGCCCAGGTGGCGGCCATCACCGAAGCGGCCATGCGCGGCGAACTGGACTTCGCCGAATCCCTCAAGGAGCGCGTCGCCACCCTGGCCGGCTTGCCGCTGACCGCGCTGGCCACCGCCAACAGGGCTGTCGGCATCACACCCGGCGCACTAGAACTCATCACTGCCCTCCACGCCGAGGGTTGGGCTGTGGGCGCAGTTTCTGGGGGCTTCACTCACATGGTGGCGCCGTTGGCGGAGACCTTAGGTTTGGAC
Source organism: Bifidobacteriaceae bacterium (assembly GCA_031255075.1). GTDB lineage: Bacteria > Actinomycetota > Actinomycetes > Actinomycetales > WQXJ01 > JAIRTF01. The sequence goes on from JAIRTF010000168.1 coordinate 2,795, forward strand.
TTCTACCGCGCCAACACCCTCCAGGTGGCCGATGCCGCTCTGACCGGCACCGTTCTACCCCCCGTTATTGACCGGGCCGCCAAGGCCGAAGCTTTAGTCGAGTGGGCAGCCGAGCTGGGTATTCCGCTGGAGCGCACCGCCGCCATTGGCGATGGCGCCAACGATCTGGACATGTTGGAGTCTGCCGGCCTGTCAATCGCTTTCGGTGGCAAACCGGCGGTGGTGGCTGCGGCTGACCACGCCATCACCGAAAGCTTGATGGCAGCATTGCCAATTCTGCGCCGCTTCGCCCGCCGCGCCTAGGCCAGCGGTGTCAACAGCCAGCGCAGCAAGGTGGGCTCAAATCCAACCGATTCCCACGGCCCATCCACTTGGATAACCGCCATTCCAGCTGTCGGCATGCCGCGGCGAACCCGGGTGACGGTGTCCGGATCAGATCCAGTCGAAGCCAAGCTGTAGGCCGCCGCGGACATAGTTGGTTCGTGGCCCACCACCATGGCTACGGTGGCCGAATCGGGGACCGTATGCACGGCATCGAGCACCTCGGGGACATAACCGGTGTACAGCGGTTCAACCAGGGTGGCGTCCAAGTCCCAACTGGCCGCCGCGGCCAGCGCGTTATATGTCTGACGCGCCCGGCGGGCGGTTGAAACCAACGCCACGTCCGGCTCCAGTTTCAGGCTGCACAATTCGCGGCCCAGGATTCGGCATTGTTCATAGCCCAATTCGGTCAGTGAACGTTTGGCATCGCTGCTTTCATCGCCGTGGCCGGCTTTGGCGTGACGCACCAACAGGAGTGTCCGGGTCATGCTGGGATTCTACCTAGCCGCAGGCGGGCCTCCTTCAGGCGCGTCGTTTACTGTCCCATGGCGTGAACGCCGCCGTCCACGTGCACAATCTCTCCGGTGGTGGCTGGGAACAGGTCTGAGGTGAGGGCTATGACCGCTTTGGCGGCCGCTACCGGTGAGGCTGAATCCCAGCCCAATGGCGCCCGGGCGGACCAGGTTCCTTCCATTTGGTCAAAGCCCGGGATTGCTGTAGCGGCTACGGTCTTGATTGGCCCGGCCGCCACCAAGTTGACCCGAATTCGGCTGGGCCCCAGATCGCGTGCCAAGTAGCGGGCGGCCGATTCGAGGGCGGCTTTGGCCACACCCATCCAGTCATAGACCGGCCAGGCGAAGGCTGCGTCAAAGGTCAACCCGGTGATGCCGGCGCCCGGTTGGAGCAGCGGCAAAGTGGCTTCTGCCAGGGATTTCAGTGAGAAGGCAGATGTTTCGATGGCCGTGGCCACATCTGGCCACTGTCCGGTCATAAAGTTGCCGCCCATGATCCGGGTGGGTGCGAAGCCGATCGAATGGACTACCCCTTCCAGGGTGTCCACGTGGGCTTTACAGCGATCAGCCAGGCTGGCCAATTCTTCCGGGTCGGTCACATCCAACGGCTCTACGGGCGTCGGTTTGGGCAGCCGTTTGACCGTGGCGGCGGTTAGCCGGGCAGCTTTGCCAAAGGCTGTGGCCACCACGTTGGCGCCTTCCAATTGGGCTAGCCGGGCCACCTCAAAGGCGATCGATTTGTCCGTCAGAATGCCTGTGACCAGCAAGTTCTTGCCATCCAAGAGTCCCATGTCAGTGCCCCATTCCAAGTGCTCCGTCAACCGGCAGAATTGCCCCACTAACGTACCTGGCGCCTGCCAGGAACAGCGCCGCGCCGGCTACGTCTTCCACTGTGCCGAACCGCCCGGCCGGGATTTGGGACAGGTACTGCTCGCGGACCGCCTCCGGCAGTGCCGCCGTCATGTCGGTTTGGATGAAGCCCGGCGCTATGACGTTGGCGGTAATGCCGCGCGGCCCTAGTTCTCTAGCCACCGATCTGGCCAACCCCACCAGGGCGGCTTTCGATGCCGAGTAGTTGGCTTGGCCACTCCCGCCGATTGACGCCACTACCGAACCCAGCAGAATCACCGCGCCGCTCTTGCGCCGCACCATTGACTTGGCCGCTCGCCGAACGCAATAGAACGAGCCGGTCAGGTTGACATCACGGGTGGCGGCAAAGTCTTCATCACTCATACGAATGATCAGTTTGTCTCTGACCACGCCGGCGTTGGCGACCAGCACTTCGACCGGTCCAAAGCGTTCCTCGGCCACCTCGAAGGCACGGTCTACGTCCGCTGAGCTGGTGACGTCAGCTTGGACGGTCATGTACCGCTCCCCCGTTCCGGGGCCACGTTCCGAGGCGACCTCGCGGTCCAGGATGGTCACGTTGTCGCCGGCTTTGTAGAAAGCCTCAGCCACGGCCTGGCCAATTCCTCGAGAACCGCCCGTAATCACCACATGGCGGCTCTGACTGTTTGAACCGTCTGCCTGGCTCCGATTTGGCCCTTGGGTGGCTGTTGACCCAGATTCTGGCTGGTGTGTCAAAGTCTCATCCTCCTGATCAGCTAAGTACCCTGGTCAGGCTAGCGGCGGCAGGTAGCCGCGCGTGTGGTCGACTCACCCAACGGGGAACCGCCGCGATTTGTGGGAAACCACCAACGTCAGGCTAGTTCAATCAAATCTTCGTAGTCTGAAGACCAAAGGTCTTCATCGCCGTCCGGCAACAACAGCACCCGTTCCGGGCTCAGCGCGCGGACGGCGTCCGCATCGTGTGTGACCAGCACCACAGCGGCTTTGACCTTAGACAACGCCTGCAAGATCTGCCGACGGGAGGCTGGGTCCAAGTTGTTCGTTGGCTCATCCAACAGCAACACATTGGCGCCGGAAACCACCAGCGTGGCCAATGCCAGCCGGGTCTTCTCCCCGCCGGACAGCACCCGGGTGGGCTTATCGACAGCATCACCAGAGAACAAGAAGGAGCCCAGCACGGTCCGGGCATCCCCAGCCGCCAGGTCGGGTGCGGCACTGACCATGTTCTCCAGCACGGTCCGCGACGGATCAAGGGTTTCGTGTTCCTGGGCGTAGTAGCCCAGCTTCAGCCCATGGCCGGGCAACACCTCGCCGGTGTCCGGCGGTTCCACGCCAGCAAGCAGTCGCAACAAGGTGGTCTTGCCGGCGCCATTCAAGCCCAACACCACCACTCGCGAACCGCGATCGATGGCCAGGTCCACGTCTGTGAACACTTCCAACGAACCATACGATTTGCTCAGGCCGGCGCCCGTCAACGGCACCTTGCCGGATGCCGCCGGGTCTGGGAATCGGATCGCCGCCAGCTTGTCTTTCCGTCCCTCCACCTGGGTTTGGTCCAGCAGCCGCTCGGCCCGGCGGGCCATGTTTTGGGCTGCAACTGCTTTGGTGGCTTTGGCTCGCATCTTGTTGGCTTGAGCCATCAGCGCGGCTGCCTTCTTTTCGGCTCCGGCCCGTTCGCGGCGGCGCCGGCGTTCGTCAACTTCCCGTTGTGCCAGGTAGGCAGTCCAACCAAGGTTGTACTGATCAAGCTCTTGGCGGTTGGCGTCCAAATGCAAAATGCGGGTGACGGTGTCAGCCAGGAGCGCGGCATCGTGCGAGATAACCATGAAGGCGCCCTTGTAGCTGGCCAGGTAGTCGCGTAACCAGACCACCGAGTCCTGGTCCAAGTGGTTGGTCGGCTCATCCAGCAGCAGCGAATCCGCCCCCTGGAACAAGATGCGGGCCAGCTCCACCCGGCGGCGTTGACCACCGGACAGCACCCGCATCGGCATGGACAGCACCCTTTCGGACAAGCCCAGCCGAGCGGCAATCCGGGCTGCCTCCGCTTTGGCACCATACCCGCCGGCCATCTCGAAACGGGCTTCCAACTTGGCGTACTGGGCTATGCCGCGTTCCATCTCATTCGGCTTGGTGGAAGACATCATGGCCTCTGCGGCGTCCATCCGTTTGATGATTCGGTCCAGGTCCCGTGAGGACAAAATCCGGTCCATGGCAATGGAATCAAGGTTGGACTCAGCCGGGTCTTGCGGCAGATAGCCAATCGAACCAGAGCGCACCACTTGGCCGCCGGCCGGCGGCCGCTCCCCCGCCAGAGCCCGCATCAAGGTGGTCTTCCCTGCTCCGTTGCGTCCCACCAGACCAATCCGGTCACCGGGCCCCATGCGGAAGCTGGCGCCTTTCAGAAGCAACTCCGCGCCGGCACGGAGCTCTATCTGGGAGGCGCTAATCACGGGGGCCAATGGTAACGCTTGCGACCCTCAAAGTGCCGAATGGAT
>JAIRTF010000172.1 GCA_031255075.1 Bifidobacteriaceae bacterium
GAAGTCACTGCTGAGGTGGCCAAGCGAATCAGCCGGGTCAAAGCCAACTGCGATGCGGAGATCATCCAGTGAGCGGCGGCAACCACCATCCAGAACTGGCGCCGGTGCCACCGGCACCGGAGATCCCCGCCCCCGGGCTGGGGGATACCGGCGGGGGCGTGCCAGCCAGCCAGCTAGCGGTGCTGGAACGGCAGTTCGCCACCGAACCGCGGGCCTTCAGGAACATGTTCATCGGCTCCGGTATGGCGGCAGCCGCCGCCGAGTTCCGCGGTGAACTGTCCGAAGAGTTCACCCGTTCGCTGTGGGACCTTTTGTTGCGCGGCGGCGACCCAGCCACGTTGATGATGCGCTTCATTTGGAACCTGCCAGTTGGCAAGAAACGCGCCTTCATCCGGGCTTTGTCCACCTATCTGACTGAGCGTTACCCACTGTTTGAAGGTCTGGGTGACGCTTGGCCGGCCGGCAACGCCATTCCGCCGTACATTCGGCCACCGGAGGCCCGGTCTGCCGATTTTGACCTGGTCAACATGGGCTATCTGGGTTACATGGAGCTGGGCTATTCAGCCCGGGAAGTGGACCTGTTTGTCTGGTTGGAAGCGCTGCGGGACAAGCAGTGCGCCGAATCGCCCTGCGAGTTGGGCAAATTCCTGGAGGGCGCCACCAAGCCGTTTGGCGGATGCCCGGTGCGGATCCACATTCCGCGGATGTTTGAGCTGATCGGTCAGGGCCGGTTTGACGAGGCTTTGGCCATGTTGGAGGCTTCCAACCCGCTGCCCAATGTGACGGGGCGGGTCTGCCCGCAAGAGCTCCAGTGCCAGGGCGTTTGCCTGCACAAACTGCCAATGTCGATTGGCCAGCTGGAATGGTTCTTGGCTGAACGCGACAAGCTGGTCAACCCAGACCCGGCGGTGCGGTTTGCCGGACTGCCTGACCCCTGGGAAGTGGCCGCCCAGCCGCCGGTTGCGGTGGTTGGCTCTGGCCCGTCTGGTCTGATCAGCGCCTATCTGCTGGCCGTGGCCGGATTCCCGGTGACAGTCTTTGAGGCTTTCCACGAACTGGGAGGGGTGCTGCGTTACGGCATTCCCGAGTTCCGTTTGCCGAACCAGCTGATCGATGACGTGGTCGCCAAGATTCGCCTCCTGGGCGGTCGGTTTGTGACCAACTTTGTGGTTGGCAAGACCGCTACTTTGGCAGAGCTTCAAGAGGCCGGATTTGCCCGGGTGTTTGTTGGCACCGGTGCCGGTCTGCCCAAGTTCATGGGTGTTCCAGGTGAGCATCTGCCTGGGGTGATGTCCGCCAATGAGTTCTTGACGCGAGTCAACCTGATGCACGCCCATCTTGATTCGACTGAAACGCCGCTGCCCTATGTGGCCGGCAAGAACATCATGGTGATCGGTGGTGGCAACACCGCCATGGACGCCGCCCGCACCGCCAAACGGCTGGGTGGCAACGTAGTGATCACCTACCGGCGCACCAAAGCCGAGATGCCGGCTCGTGTCGAAGAGCTGGAACACGCCCTGGAAGAGGGCATCTTGTTGGATGAGCTGCGCTCACCGACCGAGTTCATGGCAGAAGAGGAAACCGGTTTTGTGGGCTCCGCCCGGGTGGACATCATGGAACTGGGCGCCCCGGATGAATCTGGCCGCCGCCGGCCGCAGGCCACCGGCGAGTCGTTTGTGCAGCCGGTTGATTTGGTGATCATGGCGTTGGGTAACGCCGCCAATCCGATCATCAAGGACTCCGAACCGCGTCTGGAGGTGTCCCGTTGGGGAACCATCAACGTGCGGGGTGGCGATTCTCAAGAAACCACCGCTGAAGGTATCTACTCCGGCGGTGACGCCGCCCGGGGTGGTTCCACTGCCATCATGGCGGCCGGTGACGGCCAGGCCGCAGCTCGTGAGATTCTGGCGCTCTACCGGGATGTGCCGGCCGGAGATGTCAAACAAGCGGTCGCCAAAGCCTTGGAATACACCCAAGCCGCTTCTGGTGAACCGGTGATCGTGGCGAAGCGTTCGCTCAGCCCGGGCATTGAAGAGTTCGAAATCCATTCAGCGCCCATCGCGGCCGCCGCCCAAGCCGGCCAGTTTGTGCGGGTCCAAGTCGAAGGCGAAGGCGGCGAGTTGATCCCGCTGACTTTGGCGGACTGGTCCGCTGAGAAGCAGACCATCACCTTGGTGGTCCAAGATGTTGGCGTCACCTCCCATGTCATGAATGCCATGACCGCCGGCCAAGTGTTGGGTGGAGTGGCCGGCCCGTTGGGACGGCCATCCGAGTTGCACCGCTACGAAGGTGACCAGCGGGTGGTGTTCACCGCCGGCGGGTTGGGCTTGCCACCGGTCTACCCGATTGCCCGCGAGCATTTGCGTCTCGGCAACAAAGTCACTCTGATTTTGGGTTTCCGGACTGCTGATCTGAAGTTCTGGGATGGTCCCGGCGAGCGGGTAGCTCAACTGCAAGAGGAGTTCGGCGACCAACTTGAAGTGATCTACGCCACCAATGACGGCTCCTACGGGGTCAAAGGGTTTGTCACCACTCCCCTGGAAGCCATGCTGGAGGCCGGCGCGCCAATAGCTGAGGTGGTCGCCATCGGCCCGCCGCTGATGATGCGGGCGGTGTCTGATCTGACCAAGAAGTACGGCACGCCAACGGTGGTGTCCTTGAACTCGATCATGGTTGACGCCACCGGCATGTGC
>JAIRTF010000229.1 GCA_031255075.1 Bifidobacteriaceae bacterium
AAGCCGTCTTGGATGATGCCGCCGCCTTCCGTCACCCCGACTGGTCGCGATTTGGTTTCAAGGTGGATCCGCACGGTGGCCCCTACCTGGCCAAGGAACACTTGATCGGGGCCCTGGACCGGGGAGAGACAGTTTCCACGGCAGCCTTGGCGGCGCTGCCGGCGATGGATTCGGCGGTGGTCCAGGCCTATGCGGAGGCTCGCGGCCAGGCGCTGACCTGACACCGAGCGACCCTCGAATGGGGCGCCGCTCAAGGCTTCCCGGATGTCTACTTAGGTAAGGCTCACCTTAGAGCAGTCGGTTTTGCCAGGTAGGCTAGCCCGCGTGATTGCGCGTTTACCTGTGGTGGCGCTGTCCTGGGTGCAGGCGGTGGCGTTGGCCAGTTTTTACATAGTGATTGGCAGCCTGGCCGCCCAGCTGGCCTACCTGGATGGCGCGGCGCCGGAGCCGATGGCATGGGTGGCGCTGTTCGGGTTGCCGGTGGTGGCCGGGCTGGCCGCCTGGGGTGTGCCGTTCCTTTCGGCCCGTGACCAAGCCGCCGATGAAGCAGCCGAACGCCACCGGATAATCCGCCATGTCTTCCGGTTGGGCGCGGCCCAGCGTTCACGCGAACGGACCGGCGCCATCATTTCCACCGCCACCGATGGCACCGAACGGGCGGCGGCCTATCGTGGCACCTTCCTGGGGCCCATGATCGGCTCCATGACAGCCCCACTGTTGGTGCTGCTGATGATGGGATGGTTCCTGGACTGGACGGTAGCAGCCTGGACCGCCCTGGCACTGCCGGTCATCCCGCTGGCGTTGGGCGGTTTCCAGGCCGCCTTCCGCGGCGTGTCACGGCGCTACCGGGAGAACGGCCGCATCTTTGCCGCCAAGTTCTTGGACGCCATCCAGGGGCTGCCAACGTTGCGCCTGATGAACGCTGACAAAGCCCAGGGACGCGAGCTGACCAAAGCGGCTGAAGAATTGCGCCGCCACGTCATGCGCCTGCTGGCCGGCAACCAGTTGATGCTGTTCGTGGTCGATTCGTTGTTCTCGATCGCGTTCATTGCCGCAGTCGCCGGGTTGTCGCTGTGGCGGATCGCCGCCGGCGCCATTGGGCCAGGTCAGGGGCTGGCTTTGGTGTTATGCGGCACGCTGTTGTTGGACCCGTTGGACCGAATTGGCCAGTTCTTCTACATCGGCATGGGTGGCATGGCCTCCGTCAAGGAGATCAAGAACCTCCTGGCGGAACAGCCCGCCGTGACCGACCCGCCGGCTTCCCTCCCGGTGGCCGATGCCGCCGCCACCCCTGAGGTAGCCACGGCACCGGCCGTAGAGTTGGCCGGCGTTGACTTTGCCTATGGCGATGGGCCGCCGGTGCTGACGGGCTTCGACTTGCGGGCTGAGCGCGGCGAACATGTCGCCCTGGTGGGACCGTCCGGTGCCGGCAAGACCACCGTGGCAGAGCTGCTGCAAGGCAACCTTCGTCCGGGGAACGGGCAAGTGCGCCTGTTTGGTCAGGACGCCGCCCACCAGCCGTTGGCCTGGCAACGCCAGCAACTTGGCGTGGTGGCCCAGCACACCTATCTGTTCACGGCCACCCTGCGTGACAATCTGTTGGTGGCTGACCCGAACGCCTCGGACCAGCATCTGATGGAGGCCTTGGCCGCAGCCGATCTGGCGGACTTTGTCGCCGAATTGCCTGACGGCCTGGATACCCAAGTCGGTGAGCGGGGTTTGGCGCTATCCGGCGGCCAAAGTCAACGGCTCGGCATAGCCCGCGCCTTCCTCAAGGACGCACCAATTCTGGTGCTGGATGAACCGACCGCCCATGTGGACTTAGCCTCCGAAAGGGCCATCTTGGGGGCCTTGGACCGGCTGGGGGCTGACAAGACCGTCATCACCATCTCCCACCGCCGCGCCACGATTGGCCACGCCGACCGAATCATGGAGGTGACCCCATGAACGGGCCAACCGAAACCGAAACTCTGGCCGCGGACAACGCCGCCAACGCTCCGACTGACCCCAACCTCACCGCAGCCATGGGTTTACGACCGGCCCAGATCAGGCGTCGGCTGGTGCAAATGGCCTGGCCAATCCTGCCGCCGCTAGGGCTATCCATAGTGTTCAGAATTGTTGGCCTGTTGGCCGGTATAGCGCTGCTGGGTGTGGCCGGGTGGGCTGTGATGGGCGGCTACCGGACTGTCCGCCTGTCCACCGTGGTCTGGATCCTGGTGGGTTTGTCACTGGTCAAAGGCTTGGCCAGATACCTTGAACAGTATTGCGGCCACTATGTGGCGTTCCGGGCCTTGGCCCGCTTACGGCTCTATTTCTATGACCGGTTGGCTCCTCAGGCACCGGCCGCCCTGGAGGGGCGGGATACCGGCGATCTGCTGTCCCGGGTGACCAAGGATGTGGACCGGGTAGAGGTGTTCTTCGCTCACACTATTGCCCCGGCCGTGACGGCGGTGATTGTGCCGGCCGCCACTTTGACCTATGTCGGTGTGGCTTTGACCCCTTGGGCGGTTGGCCCACTGGCGGCTGGGCTGCTGATTGTCGGGCTGGTCTCGCCCATGTTGCGGCGCCGGGCTTCGGCGCGAGCCGCCCAACAGCTCCGGCAGGCTCGTGGCCAGATCGCGGCCCATGTCCGCGACTCGGTCCAGGGCGTCCGCGAAGTGCTCAGCTTTGACTACCAAGACCGCCGCTTGGCGGAGTTGGATCAGTTGGGTCAACCGCTCGGTCAGGCTCTGCGTACCTTGGGTAACGCCACCGCGCTGCGCCGCGGGGTGAACGTGGCCGTCATGTCACTAACGGTGGCAGCCGAGCTGTTTGTACTGGTCACGGCCCTGGACGCGCCGGCTTTGATTGGCCTGGGTCTGGGTATCACGGTGGCAGCCTTCGCGCCGGTCATAGCGGTTGAGGACTTCGCCGCGGACCTGCAGCAGGCCTACGCCTCAGCCCGCCGTCTGTTCGAGGTCACAGACGCCGCCCCCCTGGTGGCCGATGCCGCGCCCGCCGCCCCGCTGACACCGGCCGAGGAAGCCCCGCGCTCGGTCTTGACCGCCCCCGAGGTGCGCCTGGAGAACGTCACCTTCTACTACCCAGGGGCTCACCGCACCAGCCCGGCCCTGGACAGTGTCACCTTGACAGCCGCGTCTGGCCAGGTGACGGCCATAGTCGGGGCCTCCGGCTCAGGCAAATCGACCCTGGCGGCACTGCTGACCAGGTCTTGGGATCCCGATTCCGGTCGCATCTGGCTGGACGGGCAGCCGCTGGAGGACTATCCGCTGGCCCAGTTGCGTTCAGAGGTGGGTGTGGCCGGGCAGCGGCCCTACCTGTTCAACACCACAATCAAACACAACCTGCTGATGGCACGGCCAGACGCGACAACTACGGAACTGGAGGAAGCGGCATCGACCGCCTACCTACGGCCGGTTGTCGAAGACCGGGCCGAAGGTTGGGACGCACCGGTCGGCGAAATGGCGGAAAAGCTGTCCGGGGGCGAGCGCCAACGTTTGGCCTTGGCGCGGACCTTGCTGGCCGGCCCGTCGGTGCTGGTGGTGGATGAGGCGACCTCCCAGTTGGACGCCGCCAGCGAAGCCCAAGTGTTGGCCGGCTTGGACCAGGCCCGGGCCGGGCGCACGGTGTTGGTCATCGCTCACCGGTTGGCCACCGTCAAGGGCGCCGATCGGATCTATGTGATGGACGCCGGCCGCGTAGTTCAGCAGGGCGTCTACGCCGAATTGGCCATCACCGAAGGGCCATTCAGGGACTTGCTGGCCCGTGAAGGAGCCCTTGAGGCGGACGACCTGGCAGCATAGGTTGAACCATGACCGAGTCCAAGGGCGCCCCTGGCCGCACCGCCAAACGGGTTTCAGATCGGCCGGCGGCGCGCCCCCAGCGGCCGGCCGCCCCGGCCAGGCGGCCCAACCCCAAACCGATGGCCCCCACGGTGGCCGGTTTGATGGTTGGCACCCAGGCTGCGTTGCTGAGTTGGACTTTGGTGGTGGTGCCGGTGGTGGCCGCTTTCACCGCCACCGCCGCCATGTCATTCAACGCTGGAGCATCCTGGGCGGACGCCGGCAAAGTTGGTTGCCAAGTCTGGGCGTTGGGGCATTTCGGCTGGATTCATCTGGGGGAGGGCGCCGGCCGGGCTTTGGTTTCGCTTTCTCCGCTGGGCATTCCGCTGGTCTCGATACTGGCCTGTCTGGTGCTGTCGCACCTGACCAGCGCCCGGGGCTGGCCGCTGATCGGCGGCGGACTGGTTGGTTTCCTGGCCGTTGACGCGGTGATTGTCTACCTGCTGGCCGGCAACCCGGCCGGCTCCGGCTGGATGGCCATGATTGGTGGTGGCGCTACCGCGTTGGTTGGCATGATGTGGGCCAACGCTGGGCGGGGAGCTGAGCTGTTTGGCAAGACCGGCGAACGGCTGGCTGAATACCTGCGGCCGGTGTTCCCGGTGTTGATTCGGGCCGCTGTCCTGGCTGCCGCCCTGGTGGTGGCGGGCGGCGCGGCGGTCACCCTGGTGGCGGCCATCGGCGGCGGGAACCGGTTCAGAGAACTGTTTGGCGCTTTGGATTCCGGCCCGGTTGGCGGCAGCGCGCTGATTTTGCTGTGCCTGGCCCTGATTCCTAATCTGCTGGCCTGGTCTGTGGCCTATGTGGCTGGTGCCGGCTTCGCGGTCGGTGCCGGCACCCGGTTTTCACCGTTGGAGGTGGCTGGCGGCACCGAACCGGCGTTGCCGGTGTTCGCTTTCCTGCCAACTACCGGACCACCGGCCTGGTTGGTGGTGGTTCTGGCGGTGCCGGTGGTGGCCGGCGCCATCGCCGGTTGGTGGCTGTCCAGCCGGATGCGGCTGGATTGGTGGCAGGCCCTGCTCGCCGCCCTTGGTTCGGCCCTGTTGGCCGGAGCGGCGCTGGCCGGGTTGACAGCGCTGGCCGGTGGCTCCATCGGCCCAGGAAGGATGGAACAAGTCGGCGCGGCGTTTTGGCCGCTGGCCGGCTGGCTGTGGCTGGAATTGCTGCCTGGCGCGGCCGTTGGCTCGGTGGTGGCGACCTGGTTTTTCGGCCCCACCGATTGGCGCGCTTGGACCAAAGACAAGCTTCGCCAGACCCCTCAAGCGGCCGCAAATGGTGATGACTTGGCTGGTGAGGGACTCAAGAAGGGCGCCGCCATCCGCTCGGCTGCCGTGAGCCCGAGCGCAGATCCCCCGCAGAAGGAAACCGATTGATGCCTTACCAATCTGATTCAGCAGTGTTGTTGGTCAACCTTGGCACTCCCAAGGCTCCCACCGCCCGCGAGGTGCGCCGCTACTTACGGCAGTTCCTGATGGACCGCCGCGTGGTTGATTTGCCGGCGGTGATTTGGCGGACCGTGCTGGAATCCGTGGTGCTGCCGGTGCGGTCATCCAAGTCAGCCGAGAAATACCAGTCGATCTGGTTGGAGAACGGTTCGCCGCTGGCGGTTTACACCGCCGCCCAAGCCGCGGGGGTGGCGGCCAAACTGGCCGAACGCGGCCTGGGCACTCCGCGGGTGGAGATCGCCATGCGCTACGGCCAGCCGGCGGTTGGTGCGGTGCTTGACTCGTTGCGCCGGGACGGCATTGACCGGGTGTTGGTGGTGCCGCTGTATCCGCAGTATTCGGTGCCGACGGTTGCCTCCGTGATTGACGAGGTGGCCCGCCACGCCTTGGGGGCAATTCACCAACTGGAGTACTCCATGGTGCATTCGTATCCCACGCTGCCTGGCTACATCGAGGCGTTGGCCCTGCGGGCAGAGGAAGCCTGGGAAGCTCACGGGCGGCCAGACTTCGCCGCCGGCCACAAAATGTTGCTGTCATTCCATGGCATCCCAGCCCGCCTGGATCAGGCCGGTGATCCTTACCGAGGGCAGTGTGAGGCCACGGCGGCGGCCCTACGTCAACGCCTGGATTTGACCGAGGACCAGTGCCTGATCACTTTCCAGTCAAAGTTTGGCCCTGGGCAATGGCTGACGCCGGCCACCATCGACACGGTGGCCCGTCTAGGCCGGGAAGGGGTGGCCCGAATCGACGTGGCCTGCCCCGGGTTTGCGGCCGACTGTTTGGAAACCCTCGAAGAGATTGACCTGCTGAACCGGGGGACCTATCTGGCTGCCAAACCAGATGGGCTGTTTGTGCGGCACCAGTGCTTGAATGATCACCCGGCTTGGATCGAAGCGTTGGCGGACCTGGTCGAATCCCGCCTCACCTGAGGGCGGCCGCCGCTTCGGGGGAGCTAGCGGCCCAGCAGGTTCAGCAGTCTGGTCCAGTCCGGTTTGGTGGCCTGCTCAAAGGCGGTCAGGCAGGCATCGCGTCCCTCAATGGTCACCGCCTGCTGCAAACACTGCTGGTAATCCCATTGCGGACCCCAGGTGATCAGCAGCGGAATGGTGTAGAGCCCAAACACACCTAGCAGTGCCAGCCCAAACGCCAGGTAGACGGTGGCCCCTTTGGTCAGTTGGTCGCGCCTAGCTAGGACGATGCCGCGTATTGCCACCACCAAAGCGACCGGTAGGGCCACGAAGGCGACCGCCGGCCACGGCAACGGCAGGATCAAGCAAATCATGGTGACCAAGGACAGGAAACCGAACCAGATGACATGCCGGTTGACCTTCTTCAGGCGTTCCTTCTGTTCGGTGGTGGCAGCCTCCAACAGGCGGGCCAACTCCTCGCGGCGGTTGACCCGGCGGTTAGGTGGGCCAGGCCGGCTGCCGGGCGCACCGCCGGTCTCTGGCGCGCCCGGTGGCCGTGGCCCCGGTGGGGGAGGCAGATGGTCGCTGTGAGCCGGTGGGGCCTTCGGCAGGTCGCCGAGCGATCCGCGGCGGCCTGGTTCGGTTCCGGTACCCGCCGGCCGGCTGCCACCGGAACCGCCGTTGGGGTTCCCAGTCCGGCTGGTCGCGGACTGCGGCGAACCGGCATTGGCTCCGCCGCTGCCCCATTCCCGGAGCCTGGGGTGACCGCCGCCAGCCGTTCCTGGTCCGGCAGCCTGGCCGCCCTGATCCTGACCAGTTAGGTCAGGGCCTTCCGGGCTGTTCGGCTCTGAAGCTTCGTTTGGCGGCATCAGACCATTGTGCCCTGAACGCCCCACCCAGGGCCAACGCGCAAGCCGGGGCGCCCGGAGGTGTGTGGCATTCGGCTGGGCAGGAGCCACGCGGGTGACCGGTTGGGCTGCGGCCGCCAAGCCGCGACTAGGCCGGTGATGACCGGCGCCTATCCATTGGCTGGTGCAGAGCCGGCGGCGGTGACAACCCGGAGCTTACGGGCAGAGCCTGGCGCTAATCTGGGCAGGTGACATATCGGGTGGTGGTGCTGGCCTCAGGCACCGGAACACTGGCAGACGCTTTGATAACGGCCTGTCTCGAAGCCGATTTCCCGGCCAAAGTGGTGGCCTTGGGGGTGGACCGCCCGGCTGAGGCGTTGAACGTGGCCCGGCGGCACGGCATCGCCACCTTCACGGTGCTGCCGGCGGACTTCGCCAACCGGGCGGAATGGGACCGCGGCCTGGCCGCGGCCGTGGCGGCGTTCAAGCCGGACCTGGTGGTCTCAGCCGGGTTCATGAGGATTCTGGGCGGTCCGTTCCTGGCCCAGTTCGGCGACCGCACCATCAACACCCACCCAGCATTACTGCCGGCCTTCCCCGGTGCCCACGCCGTGCGGGATGCCCTGGCGGCCGGGGTCAGCCTGACCGGCTGCACTGTCCACCAGGTTGATTCGGGGGTGGACACCGGCCCGGTGCTGGGCCAACGGGAGGTTCAAATCCTGCCGGGGGACAGTGAAGCCTCCCTTCACGAACGCATCAAGACCGCGGAACGCGAAATGTTGGTTGAGACAGTCGCCGCTCTGGCCCGCGGCCAGTTGGCTTTTCCGCCTGCGGCCACCGGCCGCTGACCACCGCCGGCCTAGTAAAACTCCTGGTCAAGGGGTGTTTGGCAGGCGGCAACCAGGCGCACGTCAACCGCGTGGGAGGATTGGGCCGCCTGTAGCCGGCTAAGCGTTAGACTGGGCTTCGCCAACGCCGCGACTGGCGAAGCCAGGTGGAGTACCACCGGGGAACGGGTTGGCCAAGACATCCGCAATATCGCTCGCCTGGGTCAGCGGAACCGCCATCGAAAGTCCGAGGAGGTTCTGCCATGACCGATCAATCAACACCCCAAACCCCTGCCGCCCCAACTGATCAGCCGCCGGCCGGGCGCCGCCCCATCAAACGGGCACTGGTGTCCGTCTACGACAAGACCGGCCTGGAAGACCTGGCCCGTGCCCTGGGCGCGGCCGGCGTGGAGATCGTTTCGACCGGGTCCACCGCCAAGGCCATAGCCCAAGCCGGTGTACCGGTCACGCCGGTGGAGCAAGTCACCGGTTTCCCCGAATGCCTGGACGGACGGGTCAAGACCCTCCACCCCAAGGTTCATGCCGGCATCCTGGCTGACCTGCGTAAACCAGACCACGCCGCCCAACTGGTTGAACTCGATGTCAGGCCGTTTGATCTGGTGGTGGTGAACCTCTATCCGTTCTCCGCCACGGTCAAGAGCGGCGCTTCGGTTGACGAATGTGTCGAACAGATCGACATCGGCGGCCCCACCATGGTCCGAGCGGCGGCCAAGAACCACCCCAGTGTGGCTATCGTTACCTCGCCCAATATGTACCAGGCGGTGACCGAGGCGCTGACGGCCGGCGGGTTCACCCTGGCGGAGCGGGCCGCGCTGGCCCGGGAGGCTTTCATTCACACCGCTGACTATGACGTGGCCGTGGCGACCTGGATGTCCCGTGTCTTGGCGCCCGATGCCGCAGTGCTGCCGGCTTGGCGCGGGGCCACCTACCGCTTGGGTCACGAACTCCGCTACGGCGAGAACCCCCACCAGGCGGCCGCCGTTTACGGCCTGGTCAGCGGCGGCGAGGAGGGGATCGGCTTGGCCCGTGCCGAACAGCTTGGCGGCAAGCCGATGAGTTTCAACAACTACCAGGATGCCGATGCCGCGCGCCGTGCTGCCCTCGATTTCGCCGACCCGGCGGTGGCCATCATCAAACACGCCAACCCTTGCGGTCTGGCCGTTGGCCGGGACATCGCCGAGGCTCACGCCAAGGCCCACGCCTGCGACCCGCTGAGCGCCTACGGCGGCGTGATCGCCGCCAACCGGCCGGTCACCTTGGCCATGGCCGAACAGGTCAAGCCGGTCTTCACCGAGGTGATCGTGGCACCAGATTACGAACCGGCCGCATTGGAGTTGTTGCAGACCAAGCAGAACTTGCGGATTCTGCGCCTGGCGGCCGATCCGTTGGGCCCAGAGGAGACCAAAGCGGTCAGCGGCGGTCTGCTGGTCCAACAACGTGACGCCTTCCAAGCTGACGGAGACAACCCGGCCAACTGGCAGTTGGTGGCGGGCCAGCCGGCTGACGCGGCCACTTTGGCGGACTTGGCCTTCGCCTGGAGGGCCGTCCGGGCGGTCAAATCGAACGCCATTCTGCTGGCCAAGGACGGCGCCTCGGTGGGAGTCGGCATGGGCCAAGTCAACCGGGTCGATTCAGCCGAACTGGCCGTGCGGCGGGCCGGTGCGGACCGAGCCGAAGGTGCGGCGGCGGCATCGGACGCCTTCTTCCCGTTCGCGGACGGGCTGGAAGTGCTGACCAAGGCCGGCGTGAAAGCCATTGTGGAGCCTGGCGGCTCAGTTCGTGATCAGGACGTGATTGACGCGGCGGCAGCTGCGGGCGTGACGCTCTACTTCACCGGTTCGCGCCACTTCTTCCACTGACCGGGGCGGTAGGCACGGCTCGAATCAGAGCTTGGTCAGGATGACCGATCCGCCGTTTTGCATCCTGAAGCCGACATCCAGATCCAATTCAACGGAAGCCTCCGCTGAGGGGGTGTCAGTGTCCAAGTAGAACGAGTCCCAGTCCTGCCACAGAGAGCCGTACTCTTCGTAGACAGGGCCCTGGATGCGGACCGGCACAAATGTGTCGCCAGCTGGTTCGATCAAGTAGCGCCCAGGCTCAATGTCAATGCCAACCTCCCATTCGCCCTGCGGGACGCGGCCCTCAAGCAGGGTCGGTTCCGGGGCGGGCGCCAGGGTGATCGGATAGTCGGATTGGATCACCAGTATGCCGGTGCGGGGTAGGTTCATGGTGGCGTCCAACCAGGCATCTTCGCCAAAGGCGGCGCCAATCTCGAAAGTTGGGGTCCGGGGCACGGTTTGGTCGGGCCATGGGTCCACTTTGACCGTACCGTAGGCGCCGGGGCTGTCGCTCTCCAGGGTCACCAAGTACCGCCCAGGGGCAATATCCGGTCCGATGGTGTAGCTGCCGGAATCGAGCTGATAGGAACCGGCCGGGAGGGTCCTGGTAGCGAGGAACTCAGCCGTGGTCAGGTAGCCCCCAGTTGGTGGTGATGGCTCGGTGTATTGCGGGAGGGGGCCGTTCTCGTCCATCAGCGATTCGGCGATTGATGTTATGGCCTTCATAGTTGGAGCCAGCAGCATGGCTATTGCCGCCACAATGATGATCGCCTTGCCGCCGACCCGTTTGGGGCGGGCTGGTGCGTTGGTGATTTGCCCGCCCGCACCGGAGCGAACCGGGCGCAGGCCGCTGGGGCGTGGCTGGCTGGTCGCTGGCGCGGCCGCCGCACGGCGCAGGGCTTCGGGCCGGGCGGTCCGGCCGGCTCCCGTCCCGGTCACGCCGGGCAGAACTGTGTTGGGCGGTGCTTGTTGGCCGCGGCGCGGCACGCCCTTGGGCCGGATGCGGCCGGGCCGGCCGGCGGTGATGGCCGGCTGTGACTCATAGCTGGAGTTCGGCGCCGGCGGCGCGGGGGCCGGGGGCGCCGGTGTCTGGTAGGCGTTGGCCAGGTACTGGTGTTGCTGGGCCAGAGCCTGCTCGCGGCGCCGGAGCAGGCTCTGCATCTCAGCGGCTGATGGCTGCCCCTGGGCCGGCGGCGTCTGCGCGACGGGCCGGCGCCACCTCTGCGTCAGGGGCTGGATTGCGGGGGCTGGCGGGTTGCCATAGCCGGGGCTGGCCGCTGCGGTGGTTGGTCCGGTGGGCCTGGCCACGGGACGCGCTGTAGGGCTGACTGGGTAGATAACACCGCTGGTGATCATGGGGAACGGCTGGCCGGGAATCCGGTTGAACGGCGCTGTCCGACCGAGCGAGGCATAGGGCAGGTTGGTGTTGTTGGTGTCCACTGCCACCTCCTTGGTTGAGTTGTCCGCCAGTCGCGCCACCACCGCTTCCCAGGTAGGTGGGAATGGGTGTCGCTACCTTGGTCCAGCCTAGCGGCCCGCAGCCCCGGTGGACCTGTGCTGAAAGGCCGTGGCAGAGTCCAATGGTTTACCCGGATATGATGGAGGGCGGCATTGACGCCCGTGAGACAAACATCAAACCAGAAGGAAACAAAACTTATGGCTCGCAGCGGTAAAGCTACCGTGATCGGGGCTGGCTTCTACGGCTCCACCACTGCTCAGCGTTTGGCTGAATATGACATTTTCGAAGAGGTTGTCCTGACAGACATCCGCGATGGCTGGTCCGAAGGCCTGGCCCTTGACATGAACTCCTCGCGGCCCATTGAGGGCTTTGAAACCCGTGTGGTGGGCAAGACCACCACGGCGGACGGGCAAGGCTATGACGTGATTGAGGACTCTGAGGTCGTAGTAGTGACCGCCGGCGTGCCTCGCAAGCCTGGAATGAGCCGGATGGACCTGTTGGGGGTCAACGCGGGCATCGTTCGGGGTGTGGCGGAATCCATCGCCAACTACGCCCCAAACGCCGTCATCATTGTGGTGTCCAACCCGTTGGATGAGATGACTACTCTGGCGCAGATCGCCTCCGGTTTCCCGCACCACCGCGTGATGGGTCAGGCCGGCGTGCTGGACACGGCTCGGTTCACCTACTTTGTGGCTGACAAGCTGGGCCTGCCGGTCGGCGCCGTGCACACCCTGACCCTCGGCTCCCATGGTGACACCATGGTGCCGGTCGCCTCTGCCTGCACGGTGGAGATCGATGGCGAAGTCAAGCTCCTGTCCCAGGTGCTACCCCAGACGGACATTGACGCTCTAGTAGAGCGGGTCCGCGGCGGCGGCGCCGAAGTGGTGGCGTTGCTGAAGACTGGTTCGGCTTACTACGCGCCGTCTGCGGCGGCCGCTCGGATGGCCCGCGCCGTGGCCGTGGATTCCGGCGAGGTCTTCCCGGTGTGTGCTTGGCTGACCGGCCAATACGGCATCTCAGACGTGTATCTGGGCGTCGAAGCGACCCTCGGCAAGGCTGGCGTGAAGCAAATCGTGGAGCGCCCGCTTTCGGACCTGGAATTGGTCCAGCTGCGTGAGGCCGGCGCTGCGGTGGCTTCCAAGGCGGCAGACGTCGTCAACATGTGACTTTCTGGCCCCCCGTCAGGGAAGGGGGTGCCCGATGCCGCCAGGCACCTGGGCACCCCCTTTCCGTTTTAAGCGGTCTCAGATTCGCTGCGACGGTTGTGGCGGACGCGGGCTAGGCCAACCAGTGCTACCCAGGCCAGGGCAGCCACCGGCCAGATAATCCAAGTCACTTCCCAGCTTTCGCTGAGGAAGCTGATCAGGATGTAGATCAAGGTCACCGCCGGCCAGTAGACGCCGCCCCAACGAGCCATCCGCTTGGCGACCGGGTCACGGGTGTTGGGGTCCCAAACGTGTCCCCAAGCGGCGCTTTGGGCCTGATCAGAGCGCTGCTCGGAGGACTCATCCCAGCATTCGGGTCGGGGATAGCCTGGCTCCAATAGGCGGCGGTGAGTGCCACGAATCAGGCCGGCCCGGATAAACAATGCCACGCCTAGGGCCAGCGGCAGGGCC
>JAIRTF010000249.1 GCA_031255075.1 Bifidobacteriaceae bacterium
ACGGCACCGGCCAATGGGCTGATCAGGCCGCCGCTGAAGACCCGCACATCCACGTTCTGCACCGGCCGGCCAAACAGGGCTTGGGCCGGGCGTATGTGGCCGGGTTCGGTTGGGGCCTAGACCACGGCTACGACCCGCTGATCGAAATGGACGCTGATGGGTCCCACCGCCCGGAGCAGTTGCCACTGCTGCTGGACGCCATTGACTCCGGTGCCCACCTGGCGATCGGATCACGCTGGGTCAAAGGCGGCAAGGTGACTGGTTGGCCATTCCACCGCCATCTGATTTCGCGTAGCGGAAACCTCTATGTGCGCGTCATGTTGGGACTGGGCATCAAAGATGCCACCGCCGGGTTCCGGGCCTACAGCGCCAAGTTGCTGCGGCGAATTGATCTGGATCGAATTGAGGCCCAGGGCTATGGCTTCCAGGTCAACATGTCGATGGCGGCCCGCGATCTGGGGGCCCGCATCGTGGAGATTCCGATCAACTTCCCCGAGCGAGAAGCCGGCGCCTCCAAGATGAGCCGGAACATTGTTGGCGAAGCCATGTGGTTGGTCACCAAATGGAGCTTCCAACGGCGCTTCGCCCGCTTGGGCGAACTGCGGCGCAGCCGCCGCCAGAACGCCGCTTGACTGAACCGCACCCGCCCGGACCACTGGGCTCAACAACTCTGGGCGTCCGCCACCACCGGCGCCCCAACCTGGAACGCTCCGAACGCACCTTACAGACGAACGGCTTCGCCAGTCTCCGCGCTGGTCAGAGCCGCCTCGGCAACCAGCAGAGTCTTGTAACCATCAGCTAGCGAGATGGTGTCATCCCGCACCCCCAAAATGGCATCACGGAAAGCCTCATCCTCAGCTTTGAGCGGCTCACGGGTCTCAATCGCCAACCGGGTCATATCACCTTCGGTGACACCTCGGAACTGGCGCAACTGCTCCCATTCAGTGGGGACAGAACCGTTGGCATAGAACTTCAGCGTCACGTTGATGGTGTCAGCCACAAAGGCGCCGCGTTCACCGGTGACCGTAGTCTGGCGGGCCTTCTTCGGGGACAACCAGTTGACTATGTGATTGACCAGCACGCCGTTCTTCATCCGGCCGGTGGCCAAGACCATGTCTTCATGTTCCCGTCCGGCCCGGTGGGTGACCTGCGCGAACACCGAATCGTAGTCAGAGCCGGCCAACCATTGGGCGGAGTTGATGTCATGAGTGGCCAGGTCCTTGACCACACCCACATCGGAGATGCGGGCCGGATATGGCCCCTCCCGCTGGGTCGCTACCTGGAACACCTCACCCAGTTCGCCGGCCTCGATCTTCTGCCGCAGGGCGGCGATAGCCGGGTTGAACCGTTCGACATGCCCTACGCAAGCCAACACCCCGGCGGCGCCAAAGGCTTCGGAAACCCGTAGCGCGGCATCGGCCGAGGCAGCCACCGGCTTTTCGATCATGGTGGGCACACCGGCCTGCGCCAGGGCGATGGCCACCTCTTCGTGGACAGCGGTCGGGACGGCCACCACGGCCATGTCCAGGTTGGCGGCCAACAGATCGTCAACCGATTTGCCCAATTCCAGGTCACCGGCGGCGCCGAAGCGGTCCCCGCCTGGGTCTGCCACGGCCACCAAATCCACCCCATCCAGCTCCCGCAAAATGCGGGCGTGGTGGCGGCCCATGGAGCCCAGCCCAATCAGGCCGGCACGTAGATTGGCCATCTCAGCTACCTGCCTTGGCCAGGGCGTTGACGGCGCCAACAATCCGGTCCAGATCAGCTTGGCTGAGCGAGGGGTGCACCGGCAGCGAAACCACCTGGGCGGCGGCTTCAGCCGTGACCGGCAATTCCAGGCCGGGCGCGTACTTGGACAACGCCGGCAACAGATGGTTCGGAATGGGGTAGTAGACGCCGCTGCCAATCTGGTGCTCTTCACGCAACGCCCGGACCAGGCCATCGCGGTCCTCAGGGACGCGGATGGTGTACTGGTGGTAAACGTGGGTGGCGCCCGGCCGCACCGGCGGGCAGATCACGCCTTCCAGGCCGGCGTTCAAGAAGGCGGCGTTGGCCTGGCGCTGCTCGGTCCATTTGGCCAGCTTCTTCAACTGTTCACGGCCAATGGCGGCGTGAATGTCAGTCATCCGCTGGTTGAAACCGATCAGTTCATTGGCGTATTGGCGTTCCATGCCCTGGTTGCGCAGCAGCCGCACCCGCCGGGCCACCTCAGAGTTGGCGCAGCTAACCATGCCGCCCTCACCGGAGGTCATGTTCTTGGTGGGATACAGGGAGAACATGGCGAAAGCGCCAAAAGTGCCGACTTGTTGGCCATTCAGTTCCGCCGCATGGGATTGGGCGGCGTCTTCATAGATGTCCAAGCCGTGTTTGGCGGCAACCTTGGTCAGCGCGTCCATATCCGCCGGCAGGCCGTACAGGTGCACGGGCATGATGCCGCGGGTACGCTCGGTGATGGCGGCCTCTACCGCTGCCGGGTCGACACAGAAATAGTCCGGTTCAATGTCCACAAACACCGGTGTGGCGCCGGCCAGGGCCACCGAGTTGGCGGTGGCCGCAAAGGTGAAGGACGGCACTATGACTTCATCGCC
>JAIRTF010000044.1 GCA_031255075.1 Bifidobacteriaceae bacterium
GACGGCATTTTGGCCGCCTGGGATGCCATCACCTTGACCAACATTTGGGCCCGAGCCGTCGGGGATGACGCCGACGCGACCATCTTGGTGGAACCGAAAATCGGCGAAGTGGGCGCCTACCTGTACGTCGGCAACGAGGTGGACCACCGGGGTGAGGCCTCGGCCACCAATCTGCGCAAGATTGACGCGCTGACCGGCGAACAGCTTTGGCAGTACGACGTGCCAACCATCTATGACGAGGTCACTAACGGCGGTCTGGTGGCCAGTCCCATGTTGGGCGCCGGCCAGGCGGCCGGTCTGGTGATCTTCAACGTTGCCAAGACCGGCGGCTTCTCAGGCCTGTTGGTGGCCTTGGATACCGTCACTGGCGAAGTCCGTTGGAGCCGCACTCTGCCCAACTATTCGTGGTCATCGCCTTTGGGGATCATGGCGGATGACGGCACCCAGTACGGCATCTTGTGTGACGCGGCCGGTGTGATGCACTTGTTTGATCCGGCCACTGGCACCGATTTCGACACCTTGGCCATTGGCGGCAACACCGAGGCCTCCCCCGCCGCCTTTGGCGACATGATTGTGGTGGCCAACTATTCGCAGAAGATCTACGGCATTCGCCTGACCTAGAGCCGCTCAGGTGGGCCGTTCCACCAGTTTCAACGACCGCACCGCCCGTTCCATGTGGTACTGGGCGAAGGCCTCAACCAAACGCCCGGCCGCCGCCGTTTCGGCTGGTCCGGCCTGACTGACCGGTTCCCAATCGCCGTCCGCCAAGGCCGCCAACAAACGCACCGTTTGGGGGCTGGGCGCCGCCGCGCCAGGTGGCCGGCAGTTTGGGCAGACCATCCCGCCCGATGCCGCGGCAAAAGCTCCGTGGGGACCGGGCGCCCCGCAGCCGGCGCAGTTGGTCAGGGCCGGCGCGTAGCCGGCGGTGGCCAAAGACCGCAGCAGAAACGAATCCAGCAACGCGCCCGGCGCCATCTGACCGCGGGCCAAGGCCGCGAAGGCACCCAGAGTCAGGCGGTAAAGGGCCCGGGCTTCCATCTTCTCAACCGGGGTCAGCTTGTCAGCTGTTTCGGCGATGGCGCTGGCCGCTGTGAAGCGTGGGTAGTCAGCGGTGATCGCTCCCGAATAGGGCGCCACCGTGACCGCCTGGGTGACGGTGTCAAGCGACCGCCCTTCGTAGAGTTGAAGATCAACCTGGTTGAACGGCTCAAGGCGTCCACCGAACCGGGATTTGGTTCGCCGCACGCCTTTGGCGACCGCCCGGACCTTGCCGTGGTTGACGGTCAACAGAGTGACAATTCGGTCCGCCTCGCCCAGCTTGTGGGTGCGGAGCACCACAGCGGTGTCCCGGTAGGTGGCCATCCAACTATCTTGGCAGGATCGCCGCCGGTCAACGCCTACGTAGCCGTAGGTTCCAGGTAGACTGTGGCGGTGGACTCAATGGCCGTTCCCGCAAACGTTGAAACTGATCCAAACGCCAACATCATCACCATGTTGACCAACCGTCTGGCCCGCGAACCCGACGAAGTCGTCATTGAACGGCAACAGCCATCCGGTGAATGGGTTGGCATGACCGTCCGCGAGTTCGATGAAGACGTGGTCTCCGTCGCCAAAGGTCTGATCGCTCTAGGAATCCAGGTTGGCGACAAGTTGGCCATCATGTCCCGCACCTCCTATGAGTGGGCGCTGTTGGACTACGCCATCTGGTCGGTCGGTGCGGTCTCGGTGCCGATCTATGAGACCAGTTCAGTGGACCAGGTCCAGTGGATCTGTTCCGATGCCGGGGTCTCAGGCGTGTTTGTCGAAACCCCGGCCCATGCCATGGTGGTTGAGGCGGCCCGCGCCCAACTGCCCCGGTTGACCCAGATTTGGCAACTCAGCCAAGACGCCATCGGCGCACTGCGAGAAGTTGGGCGCACCGTAGCTGATTCAACTGTGGCCCAGCGGCGGCGCACCGCCCGGGGCAGCGACCTGGCCACCATCATCTACACCTCTGGCACCACTGGCCGGCCCAAAGGCACCGAGCTGACGCATGGCCATTTTGTGCGCCTGTCAGAGAACACCATCAATGACGAAACCGACCGGACCATTGCCCCGGTGATTGCCCGGCCTGGTTGCCGCACGCTGTTGTTCCTGCCTTTGGCCCATGTTTTCGCAAGGTTCATCCAGGTCATCGCCATCAGCTCCCACACTGTGATTGGCCACTGCCCAGATACCAAGAATCTGGTCCCGGCCCTCGGATCGTTCAAACCGAGCTTCCTGTTGGGTGTTCCCCGGGTGCTGGAAAAGGTCTACAACGCCGCCGAACAGAAAGCCGGCTCCGGGCTGAAGCTGAAAATCTTCCGCTGGTCCGCCAAGGTGGCGATTGTCTACTCGCGGGCCTTGGACACCAAACGGGGGCCGTCTTGGTGGCTGAAACGTCAACACAAACTGGCGGACAAGCTGGTCTACCATTCGATTCGCGAAGCCATGGGCGGTGCCACCAAGTACGCCGTGTCCGGTGGCGCGGCCCTCGGCGAACGGTTGGGACACTTCTACCGCGGCGTTGGGTTGATCGTGGTGGAAGGCTACGGCTTGACCGAGACCACGGCTCCAATTCTGGTCAACCGGCCCAACCGGCAGAAGATCGGATCGGTCGGTATCCCCTTCCCAGGCTGTGAGGTACGCATCGCCGAAGATGGTGAAATCATGCTGCGCGGGGTCAACGTGTTTGACCGCTATCACAACAACCCGGATGCCACCGCTCAAGCCCTGCGTGACGGCTGGTTCTACACCGGCGATGTGGGCTATTTGGATGATGAGGGCTATCTGTTCATCACCGGCCGAAAGAAGGAACTGATCGTCACGGCCAGCGGCAAGAACGTGGCGCCGGCCATCTTGGAAGACCGGTTGCGGGGCCATCCGCTGGTCTCCCAAGTGGTGGTGGTCGGTGACGGCAAGCCGTTCATCGGCGCGCTGGTCACGTTGGATGCCGAGATGTTGCCCGGTTGGCTGTCCAACCATGGCAAGCCGCCTATCTCAGCTGATCAGGCCCGCACCGATGAAGCTGTGTTGGCTTCGCTGGAACGGGCTGTGGCCCGCACCAACCAGGCCGTTTCGCGGGCTGAATCGATCCGCAAGTTCGCTGTCCTGGAAGGCGATTTCACGGAGCTGAACGGCTATTTGACGCCTTCCTTGAAGGTCAAGCGGGACAAGGTGTTGGCTGATTTCGCGGATCAAATCGCGAAGCTCTACGGCGAAGCCTCAACCGCTGCGGGCGCCAACGGCAACCACCATTAGTCCCTGGTGTTGTTCCCCTTTGGCGAATCGGAGGAGCATCCGCCGGGGAGTGTTCAGTACAGTGGTGCCCATGCCCAACGCAGCCCATCCCCTGAACCGGTTCACGCGTCATCGGCGCCCCTTGGCTACCTTGGTGGCCATCTTGTTGGCAGCCTTCACGGTGGCAGCTTTGCCTGCCTGCGCATCCAAGGATGATCCGCCCGACCCGGAAGCCGCCGGCGAAGCTGTCCAAGACGCCGGTGTCATCCCCCACGGTTTGGTGCCCCGGCCGGCCAAACCCGGCGATCCGACCGGACTGGAAGCCATCTTGGCGACCGAGCCACAGCCCAAAGACGGTTGGGTATCCGCACCATGGGCCTTGGCCGCCACCCCCGATAAGAGCTCCAAACAGATTCAGATCATCTACGTGGCCGGCGACATGGCCTGCTACGGCGCGATTGGCTTCACCCTTGACGAATCCAAATCCAAGGTGACCATCGGCTCCTATCTCGAAAGAAGCGGCCCCCAAACAGTCTGCCCAGGCGAACCAGCCGCTTGGAAGTGGGGCACCATTGAGCTGGCCAACGAACTGGGCGACCGGGAACTGGTCCACGCCGGGGTGGCCAACATGTTCAAGGACTACACCTGGGACCGCCACACCACCCCACCTGAGGTGCCCGCATCGACTGACCCCGAATCAGAAGAAGAGGAACCAGCCCAATGATTACCGCCGTTGTCATGATCACCACTGAGGCCAACCTGATTCCGGAAGCGGCCCAAGCCATTGCCAACGTGCCCGGCATTGCCGAGGTCTACTCCGTCACCGGAGATGTCGACTTGATCGCCGTGGCCAAGGTTCGCCGTCACGAAGACTTGGCCGGAGTCATTGCCGACCAGGTTTCGAAGATCCCGGGCGTGCTTGGCACCAGGACTTTCATCGCTTTCCAGACCTATTCCAAAGAGGATTTGGAGCAAGCCTACGATTTGGGTCTGGGCGACTAGCCCATCTCCCTTCTGAGGTTCTCCGGCGGGAGATCGAGGTTCCGGGCGTAGCCCCGTCAGTGGGTCGCTTCGACCCAGCGGTCCAGCACGGCAGCGGCCTGGCCATCATCAAGCGCCTTCGCGGCAATGTCGATGCCGGTCCGGAGCCTGCCCGCCAGCGGGCCATCGGTCAGCCCCGGCCTTGACCGTTCGGCCACCAGACCGGCGGCGGCGTTCAACAACACCGTGTCCCTGATCGGTCCGTCAAGCTCCCCGTCCAACAGCCGCCGAGCAATGGCTGCGTTGTGCGCGGCATCGGCCCCGCGCAAGTCTTCCAAGGTGACCGGCGGCAAACCCAGTTCCGTTACCGGATCGATCACCGATTCGGTGACCCGGCCGCCGTGAGCCTCCCAAATCTCGATTGGACCGGTGGCGGCCATCTCATCGAGACCGTCACGTTGCCCCCGAAACACCAGCGCCGAGGCCCCCCGGGCCGCCAACACTCCGGCCATCAGCGGTGCCATGGCTCTATCGGTGCAGCCGATGGCGCAAGACCCTGGCCGGGCCGGGTTGGTCAGCGGGCCCAAGAAGTTGAAGACGGTCGCAATGCCCAACTCGCGGCGGGCTTGAGCGGCGTGGCGCATCGCCGGGTGGAACACCTGGGCGAACAAGAAAGCGATACCAACCTGGGAAAACACCTCGCGGATCCGCCTTGGTTCGAGCGCCAGGTTGACGCCCAGAGCTTCCAACACATCGGCGCTGCCAGACTTGGAAGATGCCGCCCGGTTGCCATGTTTGACCACCTTCGCCCCGGCGCCGGCTATGACCAGGGCGGCCATGGTGGAAATGTTGACGGTGAAGGTCCGGTCGCCGCCCGTGCCGACGATGTCGATGGCGTCAGTCGGCAATTCGATTCGGACAGCGTGGTCCAACATGCCGTCAGCCAGGCCGGATAGTTCGTCAACAGTTTCACCTTTGGCACGCAGTGCCACCAGCAGGGCCGCCAATTGAACCGGCGAGGCGTTGCCGTCCATCACCTCATCCATGGCCCAGGTGGCCTCGGATTCGGTTAGATCGCGGCCCTCAATCAGTGCCGAAATGAGCCCAGGCCAACTTGGCGCGGCGGGCATCGGCTCAGGCCTCGGATATGCCCAACAGCTTGGCCACCAAGGCTCGCAGTTGGAACGGGTCGACTGGTTGAAGTACGGCGGCGTCTGCCCCGGACCACGCCCCCAGCCAGGCGTCTTGTTGGCGGGCCAACACCAGCAACACCACCGGCTGCCAGTCCAGTTCGTTGCGCATTTCGCGAACCAGTCCCACACCGCCCAGTTTGCCGGTCTCGTTATCCATCACGATCAGGTCATAGGTTTCCGCCTGGCACTTGATCATGGCCATTTGGTAGGTGGCAACTTCGGTCCACTGAACCGGGCGGGAGGCGGCGCCAACCGTATCTCCGACACAGTCCTTGATCTCGGCGCGCACGGCGGCGTTGTCGCTGTAGAGCAGAATCTTGGCCGCTCCGCTGCCGAGCGGCTGGACAGCGGATGAATCAGGAACTGTGACAGTCATGGCCTAAATGTTAGCGGGCCACCGGCCAAAGTGCTGGCACGCCTTGCCCGCGCCTTGACTTGATCCGCCTCTCGGCGCCCGCCCAAGCGGCCTGGACCTCAAGCTGAGCGTGATCTAATGGTGATCTGTCAGCTGAATCTCAAAGACACCTTCAAGGGGGAATCATGGCACTCTATAGGCTGCCTGAACTGCCATATGACTACAGCGCGTTGGAACCCTACATTTCGGCGCGAATCATGGAACTGCATCACGACAAGCACCATGCCGCCTATGTGGCCGGGCTGAACACGGCCCTGGAACAACTGGCTGAAGCTCGCGCCAACTCCAACTTCGGGGCACTGCCCAAGCTGGAAAAGGACCTGGCCTTCAACCTGGCCGGCCATGTCAACCACTCAGTCTTCTGGCAAAACCTGACGCCGGATTCGCCATTGGCCCCGTCCGGCGCGTTGGCTGATCAGATCGCCGCCGATTTGGGGTCATTCGAGGCTTTCAAAGCTCAGTTCTCAGCCGCCGCCACCTCCATTCAAGGCTCCGGCTGGGCCACCTTGGGTTGGGAACCGCTGGGCGGCCGGCTGCTGGTCAACCAGTTCTACGATCACCAAGCCAATCTGTCCGCCGGCTTGGTGCCGCTGTTGGTCCTGGACATGTGGGAGCACGCCTTCTACTTGGACTACCAGAACGTCAAAGCGGACTATGTGGCGGCCTTCTGGAACATTGTCAACTGGGATGATGTAGCCGCCCGGCTGGACCGGGCCCGCGCCCAGACCGCCGGCCTGATCTAGACCTTCATTGCCGGCTACCGGCGGTCAGGACTCCTGGCCGCCGGTGGTCAGCAGAAGGAGTTGCCGCAAGCGCAGCCGCGCTGCTTGTTTGGGTTTTCGATGGAGAAGCCCTGCTTTTGGATGGTGTCTTCGTAATCAATCACGGCTCCGTCCAACATTGGCGCGGACAGGCCGTCTACCACCAGTGGGACGCCGTCAAATTCGACTACTGAATCGCCGTCCATATCGGCGTCATCAAAGCCCATGTCATAGGAGTAGCCAGCACAGCCCCCGGCCTCTACCGCCAGGCGCAACCGCAGCTGAGGGTTGTCTTCTTTGTCCAACAGTTGGCGGACCTTGGCGGCTGCCGCCGGGGTCAAAGAGGCGCCGTGGGCAGCTGGGGCAGAAGAGTTGGCGGAAGCAGATTCGGTGCTGGCAGTGGTCATCTAGGTCTCCTGACTGGTCATCGATTTGGTGAGGGCCACCTTACCTTGCGTTTGGTGCCGGCGGTGTCAATCAGCCGGCTGACCCGCCAAACGCGGGCGCAAATAATCAGCCGAAAGCTCGCCCACCAACCGCGGGGCACGCCGCGGCAGATAGTGGTTGTAGCCTTTGATCTCCACCCACGAGGCGCCAGGTATCAACCGAGCCGTCCGCTGCGATTCCCACCGGGCCACCACGTCCCTCTCCCCCACCATCACCAACGTGGGCACTTTGACCGCCGCCAACTGAGCGTTGGTGACATTCGGCTGACCCACCATCAGGCCGAAGACCTTGGCCCGCCGCCGGGCCGCAGCGGACACCAAGCCGGCCACACGCA
The DNA here is from genome assembly GCA_031255075.1 of Bifidobacteriaceae bacterium. Lineage (GTDB taxonomy): Bacteria > Actinomycetota > Actinomycetes > Actinomycetales > WQXJ01 > JAIRTF01. The sequence continues at coordinate 7,390 of JAIRTF010000044.1, forward strand.
TTGCCCAATAGGCCACCAGAATGCTGGCGTTGGTCATCGGCTTCAACGCACCGGGCGTGGTGTTCCCACCGATCAACACCTGCGCGCCAAGCAACTCCGGCCGGTGGATGGCCAGTTCCAGACCGATGTTGGCGCCATCGGAAAACCCAATCAACCCGAACTGGCCGTCATAGCGGAACAACTTCCGGTAGGCGCGCAACGCACCGCAAGTGTCTATGGCCAACTGGGTCAGCGTCATCGGCGCGGAACCCATGGGCGTGACCCCATGGCCGCGCGAATCCAAGGTGATGGTGGTGAAACCGGCCAAGTAGGGGCGCATCAGGTCAAAGACGTGGCCGTCTTCGGAGTTGCCGTGTAGCAGCACCACTGGCGGCCCTTCGCCTTCAACCAGCGCGTACAGATCCCCTAGCAGCACCGGGCTGTCTCCCCCGCCGGCCTTAGCCGGCCGCATCCCGCCGCTGGTCCGCCAACCGGTCCAGCAGCAGCGCCTCAGCCACGATGACTTTCTCCAACATGGCCAAGCTGACCGATTCGTCACCGGAATGGGCCCGCGAATCCGGGTCCTCCACGCCGGTCAACAGCACTTCCATGTCAGGGAAGGTGGCTGTCAACTCAGCCGCCAGGGGGATTGAGCCGCCCTGACCCAGCGGCACCGCCGGCACGCCGAAAGCATCCGCCAGGGCTGCCGCCGCGGCGTTGAATCCTGGTCCGGATTGGTCAGCCACGAACCCTTCGCCCACCACACCGTCTTCGATGGTCAATTCGGCGTTGAACAGCACCTTGCTTTCCAGGTGGCGGCGTACAGCGGCCTGAGCTTCGGTCGGGTTCATCCCTGGAGGCACCCGGATGGACAGCTTGGCCCGCGCCACCGGTTGGATGGTGTTGGAGGAGTCCGCCACAGTTGTCGAATCGAACCCGATCAGCGTGATGGACGGCTGCCACCACAGGCGGTCCGCCAAACTGCCCCGACCGGCCAGTTTCAGCCCATCCACCAGGCCTGCGTTCTGGCGCAACTCGGCTTCTGAAAGCTGTACGGGGCTGGTCCCGGTAGCCACCAAACCTGGTACGGCCACAGCGCCTTCGTCATCGTGCAAGGTGGCGAGCAGCTTGGCCAAGACCATGGGCGCCTCCAAGAAGACGCCGCCGCACATGCCGGAGTGGATGGCGTGGTGGGCCACCCTCAACGTGACGGTGAGCTCCGCCAGGCCGCGCAACGAAACGGTCAGCGATGGCGTGTCCACCGCCTTGTTGTCAGAGTCCGCCACCACCACCAGATCGGCATCCAAACGGTCGCGGTAGGTGTCCAGCATCTTGTCCATAGTTGGCGAGCCGGATTCTTCTTCCCCCTCGATGAAGAACCGCACGTTGACGCGCAAGTCCTCACCCAATGCCCGCAGTGCGCCGATATGGGTGACGATGCCGGCGCCATCATCCGCGGCGCCCCGCCCGTACAGGCGGCCGGCTTTCTCAACCGGCGTCCACGGGTCGGTTGACCAATCGGCCGCCACCGGTTGCACGTCATGGTGGGCGTACAACAGCACCGTTGGGACATTCGGATCAACATCCAGGTGGCCGATGACGGCCGGGCCGCCCCCAGCCGAGACCACCTCCACATCTTGGGCGCCAACCGATTCGAGCAGCCTGACCACTTCCGCCGCGGACCGGTCCAAGACACCGGGCGGGGCCGAGTCACCGGCGTAGGAAGGGATGCGGACCAGCGCTTTGAGAGCCGCGACCGCGTCGGGAAACTGCGCGGCTACCCGAGCCGCGATCACTGAAGGGGAAATCATCCCTACACCGTAACGCCGTAAACTGGATGATGTGCCGCGTAAACCCGAATTGACTGAGCCTGATTCTTCCGCCACTACCGCTGGCGGCAAGGACCGTTCAGCCCGTAAGAAGTCCAAGGAACCCAGCGCAGCAGAGTCCGCCGCCGCCAAAGCCGGCGGCAAAGGGCGGCCAACGCCCAGCCGCAAAGAAGCGGTGGCGGCCAACAAGCGGCCGCTTGGCGGCTACGGCCAGAAGAAGGGCCCAGCGGCCCAGGCGCTGACCAAAGAGCAGCGCCGCGAACAGCGCCTCAAACAGCGTGAACGGTTCGATTACGCCATGCGCACCGGCGATGACCGCTACCTCCCAGCCCGCGACAAAGGCCCAGTTAGACGTTGGACCAGGGATTACATCGATTCGCGGCGCAGCCTTGGCGAATACTTGGTCTGGTTGGCGATCGGCTCGTTACTGTCGCTGATGGTGTTGGTCAGGGTGGCGCCAATCTTGGCTTCGCTGCTGATGTTGGGTATGTACATCCTGGTGTTCGCCTTCATCTCAGATGCCATTTTCCGGGGCCGCCGGCTGAAGAAGGCGCTGGTCGCCAAATTCGGGTTGGACAAACTGCCACCTGGCAGCGTTTGGTACGGCGTCAACCGGTCATTCCAAATGCGTCGCAGCCGCATGCCCAATCCCCAGGTCCAGCGCGGCGAATATCCCGAAGGTGGCGAACCGGCCCGGATGCGGCGCGCCGCCAAGAAGGTCTGACCACTGTCTTGATCTGACCGCCGGGCGGTTGCGCCCCGGCCGGTCACGGTCTCGGTTCGTTCGACGGACGCCTCGAAAGCCAATGGGCATTTGACGACCGCCTCGGGTCATGACCTCGGGTGTGGGCCTGAGCCTGGAGCTACACCTGAGCCTCGGCCCGCAGAGCCCGTTGGGTGCGGCCGGCCCAAGCCGGCCCTTCGTAAATGAACGCCGTGTAGGCCTGGACCACATCTGCGCCGGCCGCCAAGTATTCGCGCACATCCTGCGGAGTGGAAATGCCGCCCACGCCAATGATGACCCGGCCGGAATCAAGTTGTTCCCGCAGACGGGCCACCACTTCCAGGCCGCGTGATTTGAGCGGCGGACCGGACAAGCCGCCTTTGCCCTGGTCATGGGCCACCGTGGTGTTGACTGCCACCACCCCGGCCAGGTCCAATTCGTTGACCAGCCCAGCCACGGCATCCACATCCGCGTCTGCCAAATCTGGGGCTATCTTGACCAGCAACGGCACTTCGCCTTGGCGGCCGGCCTCTTTGAGCGACTTGCGGGCGCCTTTGCGGGCGGCCTCAAGAATCGGTTTCAGGGCACTGACTTGCTGCAGGTCGCGCAGACCCGGAGTGTTCGGTGAGGACACGTTGACCACCAGATAGTCCGCGTAGCGGGCCAGGTGCCGGGCGGAGGAAAAATAGTCATCTGGCGCGTCCGCCGGCGGGGTGACCTTCGATTTGCCGATGTTCACACCCACCACATAGCTGGCACCGCCATTGGCAGCCCGCAGTTGCCGCAACCGCCCAGCCACTGCGGCCGCGCCGGCGTTGTTGAACCCCATGGCGTTGCGCAGACTCTTGGCTTTGACGTCTCGCCACAGTCTGGGCCGTGGGTTACCTGGTTGGGGGAAGCGGGTCACGGTGCCCACTTCAACAAAGGAGAACCCCAGAGCGGTCAGTCCTTTGACGGCTTTGGCTTCTTTGTCGAACCCGGCCGCCAATCCCAACGGCCCCCGCAAGGTGCGGCCAAACAGCTTTGGTCCTTCAGCTTGGTTCGCTTGGGCCCGCCGCGTCCCACGTTGCGGCCCGAAGAGCCGTTTGACAACGGCCCGAGCCGGTGGGAACTCCCCCGCCAGGCGGATCAACGCGTAGGCGCCACGGTGGGCCCTCTCCGGGTCCATGCGGCGGAACACGACTTGAAACAGGAGCCCGTACACGATCTTCCAGATTACCTGGCATAACATGATTCGGTGACCGATTTGACAGCTCGTGATGCCACATTCGCCACCCTGGACTGCCGATTCTTGGTGGTTCCAGCTTCCGCCGCTGATCCGGCCCTGGCCGCTGCCCTGCCGGCCGAGCTGCTGGCCAGCCAGGGGTTTACCGGCAAAGCCGGCCAGGTGGTCCGTTTGCCGCGGGCCGCGTTGGGGTTCCCGTTGGCGGCTGAAACGCTGGTCTTGGCCGCGGTTGAAGATGCGACATCCCCTGAGTCGGTCAGGCGCGCGGTTGGCGCGGCCGTACGCACCTTGGACGGCGTGGACACCGTTGGCGTGGCTATTTTGCCCGATGCCGCGGGCGCCGGTCTGGCGGCCGAGGTGGCTTTGGTGGCCGCAGCCCAGGGAGCAGCCCTAGGTGGGGGCGCCTCAATGGAGGTGATCGTGGCCTGCCCGGGTGGCGCGTCGAAACAGTTGGCCGGCGCTTTGCACCGCGCCGAGGTGGTGGCAGACGCCGTTCATTTGACCCGCGAGTTGACCAATGAGCCACCCAACCGGTTGTATCCCAAGTCCTTCGCCAAGAAGGCCGCAGCTCTGGCGGCGGCCGGTGGCGTCAAGGCCGAGGTCTTGGACCGCGCTGCTTTGGCCAAGGGCGGCTACGGCGGCATTCTGGCTGTCGGTCAGGGTTCGGTTCACGCGCCCCGGTTGGTCAAGTTGACCTACTCGCCGGTCCGCGCCAAGCCGAAGGTGGCTTTGGTTGGCAAAGGCATCACCTTCGATTCGGGTGGGCTGTCTTTGAAGCGGCCGTCCTCAATGGAGACCATGAAATCTGACATGGCCGGCGCGGCTGCTGTGTTGGCGGTGTTGTTGGCAGCCGCCAAGTTGAAGCTACCTGTCAAGCTGACCGGCTATCTCTGTCTGGCGGAGAACATGCCCTCTGGGGCGGCTCAACGGCCCTCCGATGTGATCACCGTCAAAGACGGTCACACCATTGAGGTGGTCAATACCGATGCCGAAGGACGGCTGGTTCTGGCCGACGGCCTGGCCGCCGCCATCGAAGCCGGCGTTGACCAGGTGATTGACATTGCCACCCTGACCGGCGCCCAGATTGTCTCGCTGGGCAGCCGGATGGCCGGAGTGATGGGCACTGATTCGGTTCGCGATTCTTTGGTCACCGCTGCTCAAACCGCTGGTGAGCTGGCCTGGCCCATGCCGCTGCCAGACTATCTGCTGGAGAAGCTGTCTTCCCAGGTAGCGGATTTGGCTAACGCCAATCTGAGCGGCCCGGACGCCGGCATGTTGAGCGCCGGGTTGTTCTTGAAGCAGTTTGTTGGGGACACGCCCTGGGCTCATATCGACATAGCCGGACCGTCCTTCAACACTGGGGAAGCCTTCGGTTACACCCCCAAGGGCGGCACCGGTTACGGCGTGCGCCTGTTGGTTCAATACTTGGAGTCTTTGGCCGGCTGAACCCGGCCTGGCCGGCCAGCGGTCAGCCGGCGCCTGGATCGCGCCGCTGCTTTTGGGCGGCCCGTTGAGCGGCGTTCCAATCCCGCATCCGTTGCGGGTAGCCGGTGAAGTTCACGTCATAGACCGGCAGACCCAAGTCCAAAGCCACTTGCCGGGCAGCGGCCGCATCAGGCACCTTGCGCCTGGTCCATTCACCGGTGGTGGCCACCAGCAGCAGAGTGGTTTGGATTTGCGAGTTGGGCGGTTCGATGTAAGCCTCAACCCCAACCCGGGTGGACACAAAACCCCGCAAATGGTCCAGTGTTTCGCGTTTCGCACCAGCGGTGGAAGGCGCTCCACCGCCGCCTTTGCGGCGTTTGGAGAACGGGTGCCAGCTCACGGCAAGAGCATATCGTTTCGCACCCCGCCCAGCACCGGCCGCTGGGCCGCAAACTGGCATCCGGCCATCAACCCGCCGAAGCCTGGTGGGCCACCACCGCGCAGCCCCGCCGGCCATCTGGTCTCAGCTGCCGCCACACTTTGGCAAGGCACCCCAAAAACCGTGACAAAATTGCTTAGTGATGGGCGCCGCGCGGCACCCCAACTCACCGATACCAGAAAGGTCCTGACCTAGTGGCCGAATCCGCCATACATGATGTAGTTGTTCTAGGTGCGGGAAGCGGCGGCTACGCCACCGCCCTGCGCGCCGCCCAACTGGGGTTGGACGTGGCCTTGATCGAAGAGGACAAAGTTGGCGGCACCTGTTTGCACCGCGGTTGCATCCCCACCAAGGCAATGCTCCACTCCGCTGAAATCGCTGACAACGTCCGCGAGGCCGCCAAATTCGGTGTCCAGGCAACCTTCGGTTCAATTGACATGCCTGGCGTGGCCGAATTCCGCCAGTCGGTAGTGGACCGCCTCTACAAGGGCCTCCAAGGGTTGGTGTCTGGTCGAGGTGTGCACCTGATCCAAGGGCATGGCGAAGTGGTCTCACCGACCGCTGTGCGGGTCGGTGACGGTCTGGTAGAAGGCCGTAACCTGGTGCTGGCCACCGGTTCCTATGCCCGTTCACTGCCCGGTTTGGAAGTTGGCGGACTAGTCATCACCTCAGACCAGGCTCTCCAAATGCAAACCATCCCAACCAACCCAATCGTCTTGGGCGGCGGGGTGATCGGCCTGGAATTCGCCTCGATGTGGACCTCATTCGGCGCCAAGGTGACCATTGTCGAAGCGCTGGATCACCTCGCTCCTAACGAAGACCTGGCCGTGTCCAAACTGTTGGAACGGGCTTTCCGGCGGCGCGGCATCGGCTACAAACTTGGGTCCAAGGTGGCTGACGTCTCCCA
>JAIRTF010000173.1 GCA_031255075.1 Bifidobacteriaceae bacterium
TGACCATAGCCCTGCCGCGTATCCGCGACTTCCGGGGCCTGTCAGACCGCCAGTTTGACGGTCGTGGCAACTACACCTTTGGTCTCACCGAACAGTCCATGTTCCATGAGATTGACCAAGACCATATTGACCGCGTGCGGGGAATGGACATCACCGTGGTGACCACCGCACCCAATGATGACCAAGGCCGGGCGCTGCTGTCCAGGCTTGGCTTCCCGTTCAAGGAGAACTGATTTGGCTAAGAAGGCTCTGATAGTCAAGGCGGCCCGGAAACCCAAGTTCAAGGTTCAGGGCTATACGCGCTGCACACGGTGCGGCCGGCCGCGCAGCGTCTACCGCAAGTTTGGGCTGTGCCGAGTGTGTCTGCGTGAGATGAGCCACCGCGGCGAACTGCCCGGAGTGACCAAATCCAGCTGGTGAGTAACTACGCCCCAGGTCCAAGGCCGGACGGCCACCTGGAAACCGGGGCGAGGAAGATGGTGAGACCCATATGACAATGACCGATCCGATCGCGGACATGCTGACACGCATCCGCAACGCCAATGCGGCGCATCACGAGACGGTAGAGATGCCGTACTCCAAGATGAAGGCTGGAATTGCCCAGATCCTGGTGCAAGAGGGCTACATCGCCGGCTGGTCCAAGGAACCGGCGCCGGTTGGCGCCACCCTCAAGCTGGAGCTCAAGTACGGGCCGGACCGGCAGCGGGCTTTGGCCGGACTGCGGCGCATCTCCAAGCCGGGCTTGCGGGTGTACGCCAAGTCCACCAATCTGCCGCGGGTGCTCGGTGGACTGGGGATTGCGGTGCTGTCCACCTCCTCAGGTCTGCTGACTGACCGGCAAGCGGCAAAGAAGGGCGTAGGTGGGGAAGTCCTCGCCTACGTCTGGTAGGGGGTGTTGGAGAAATGACCTCACGTATTGGGAAGCTGCCAGTGCCGGTACCGGCCGGGGTGGATGTGACCATTGACGGGCGGAAGGTGACCGTCAAAGGCCCCAAAGGAACCCTCAGCCGCGAACTGCCAGAACCAGTCTCCGTTTCACGCGGGGATGACGGTTCAATCATTTTGACCGTGCCAGATGAAGAACGCCGCTCGCGGGCCATGCACGGCCTGTCCCGTTCGCTGGTGTCCAACATGGTGATCGGTGTGACCGATGGCTACACCAAGATCCTGGAGATTGTCGGCACCGGCTACCGCGTGCAGCAGCGCGGCTCGGACCTTGAGTTCTCGTTGGGATTCTCCCATCCGGTAGTGGTCAAAGCCCCTGAGGGGATCACCTTCGCGGTGGACATTCCCACCCGCTTCTCTGTCTTCGGAATTGACAAAGAACAAGTCGGTGAGGTGGCCGCCAACATCCGCAAGCTCCGCAAACCCGAGCCGTACAAGGGCAAAGGTGTGCGCTACCAAGGTGAGCAAGTGCGCCGCAAGGTTGGAAAGGCTGGTAAGTAGCAATGGCCTCAGTGTCTAGGAACGTTCAGCGCCTCAAGCGTCACAACCGGGTCCGCAAGCATGTGTCCGGGACGGCGGCCCTGCCGCGGTTGGTGGTCAGCCGCTCCTCGCGGCACATGGTGGCTCAGGTCATCGATGACACCGTTGGCCACACCTTGGCCGCCGCTTCAACCTTGGAAGCCGATCTGCGCAAAGCCGAAGGCGACAAGACCGCCAAGGCCCGCCTGGTGGGTGAGAAAGTGGCCGAGCGAGCCAAGCAGGCCGGCATCACCGCCGTGGTGTTTGACCGGGGCGGCAACAAGTACCACGGCCGGGTGGCCGCCGTGGCTGATGGAGCCCGCGCCGGCGGGTTGAGCCTGTAGGGGAGATCGTGGGAAAAATGGGAAGTGAGAGCATCTGATGGCTGTTGAGCAGCGCACTGGCGAACAAACTGAACGCCGGGATCAAGGCAGACGCGACCAGCGCCGCGACCAACGCCGTGGCTCGCGGGCAGATGATGACCGCAACCAGTTCTTGGAGCGCGTGGTTTCGATCAACCGCGTCGCCAAGGTGGTCAAAGGTGGCCGCCGGTTCTCCTTCACAGCTTTGGTTGTGGTGGGCGATGGCGATGGCACCGTTGGCGTGGGCTACGGCAAAGCCAAGGAAGTCCCCGCCGCGATTGCCAAAGGTGTCGAAGAAGCCAAGAAGTCCTTCTTCAAGGTGCCGCGCATCTTGAAGACCATCCCGCACCCGATCCAGGGTGAAGCCGCCGCCGGCGTTGTCTTCCTGCGGCCGGCTGCCCCCGGTACCGGTGTGATCGCCGGTGGTCCAGTCCGCGCGGTTCTGGAGTGCGCCGGCATTCACGACGTGCTGTCCAAGTCTTTGGGTTCCTCCAACGCGATCAACATCGCCCACGCCACCGTGGCGGCGCTCAAAGCGCTGGAAGAGCCAGAATCCGTGGCGGTCCGCCGCGGCCTGCCGCTGGAACATGTGGCGCCGGCCGCATTGCTGCGGGCCAAAGCCTCTGACCCGGCCGCCAACCAGACGGCCAAGGCCAGCGCCGCCGCTCGGGCCGAAGCCTCCCAGCAGGCGGCAGCCGTGCGTGAGGCCCAAGCCGAAACCCCAGCTGCGGCATCGGCCGCAGCCGTGGCCCCAGAGGCGCCGGCCGCCACCGAAGCGGACACTGCTGGCGCGGCATCGGCCGGGGAAGCGACACCAACTACGGAGGCTGACTGATGGCAACCTTGCGGATCAAACAGACTAAGTCCGGGATCGGCAACCAGCGTTACCAACGTGAAACGCTGCGTTCGCTGGGCCTGCGGAAGATTGGCCAGACGGTCGAAAGAGAAGACTCATCAATGGTGCGCGGCATGATTCGGACCGTGGCCCACCTGGTGAGCGTGGAGGAGGTCGAATCGAATGCCTGAAGATAGCGGCAACGTGCTCAAGGTCCACGACCTGCGCCCGGCGCCTGGCGCCAAGAAAGCCAAGCAAAGGGTTGGGCGCGGCGAAAGCTCAAAGGGTAAAACCGCAGGTCGCGGCACCAAGGGCACCAAGGCTCGGGGTCAGGTGCCGGCTCGGTTGGAAGGCGGCCAAATGCCGCTCCACATGCGGCTACCCAAACTGCGTGGCTTCAAGAACCCGTTCCGGGTTGAATACGAAGTGGTCAACGTGGAAAAGCTGGCTCAGCTTTACCCGAACGGTGGCCCGGTCACCGCTGAAGATTTGGCCGCCAAGGGCGCTGTTCGGCGTGGCCGGTTGGTCAAAGTGCTCGGTGATGGCAACATCGATGTGAAACTGGACGTGACGGTGGACGCGTTCTCAAAGACAGCTAAAGAGAAGATCCTGGCTGCGGGCGGCTCCGTAAACCAGTAAACGGCTAAAGTGGGACAGGCCGGCGTCCGTCCAGCCCAAGCGGGCGCAGCCGTCTCCAGGGAGGATCCCCGTGCTAGGCACATTTGCTAAGGCGTTCCGCACGCCGGACCTGCGGCGCAAGCTGCTGTTCACCATTGGCATCATGGTGCTGTTCCGCGTTGGATCCTTCATCCCCACGCCTGGCGTCAACTCGGCAGCCATCCGGCAACTGTCCGGCCAGGCTGATGACAACGAAATCATCGGTCTGATCAACCTGTTCTCCGGTGGCGGCCTGCTGCAACTGTCAGTCTTCGCCTTGGGGATCATGCCCTACATCA
>JAIRTF010000176.1 GCA_031255075.1 Bifidobacteriaceae bacterium
TCTTCCAAACCACCTCCTACGTGTTCCCCTCAGCGGACACTGCCGCCGCGCGCTTCGCGCTCCAAGAGCTGGGGCCCATCTACACGCGGCTGACCAACCCCACCCAAGAGGTAGTTGAGAACCGCATCGCCACCCTGGAAGGCGGCGCCGGCGGTCTACTGACCGCTTCCGGCTCCAGCGCAACCACCTTGGCCATCTTGAACATTGCCGGCGCCGGGGACCACATTGTGGCTTCCTCCTCGCTGTACGGCGGTACCTATGCGCTGCTGCGCAACACGCTGCCCCGGTTCGGGATCACCACCACGTTTGTGGAAGACCCCTCCAACTTGGCCGAATGGCGGGCCGCCATCCAGCCCAACACCAAAGCCCTGTTCGGGGAAACCATCCCCAACCCGAAGACAGACGTGTTGGACATCGAAGGCATCGCCACCGTGGCGCATGACGCGGGGCTACCGCTGCTGGTTGACAACACCGTCGCCACGCCGTACCTGATCAAACCGATCGACTGGGGCGCGGACGTGGTGATCCACTCCGCCACCAAGTACTTGGGCGGCCACGGCAACGCCATCGGCGGGGCCATTGTGGACGCCGGCCGGTTCAACTATGCCGATGGCGACAAATACCCCGGCTTCACCACACCGGACCCGGCCTACAACGGCCTGGTCTTCGGGGAAACGTTCGGGCCGAACGGCGTGTTCGGGGTGAACCTGTCCTACATCCTGAAGATCCGCGCCCAACTCTTGCGTGATATTGGCCCGGCCATCGCGCCGTTCAACGCCTTCCTGCTGGCCCAAGGCATTGAGACGCTGTCACTGCGGGTAGACCGGCATGTCGCCAACGCCCAGCAAGTAGCTGAATGGTTGGAAGCCCGGCCTGATGTGCTTCAAGTGCACTACTCCGGATTGGCTTCCAGCCCCTACCGGCAGCTGGCTCAGAAGTATTCACCGAAGGGGCCGGGCGGCGTGCTGGCCTTCGAGTTGGCCGGCGGGGCCGAAGCCGGCAAAGCCTTTGTCTCCGCGCTGAAGCTTCACTCCAATGTGGCCAACATTGGTGACGTCCGCTCCCTGGTGATCCACCCCGCCTCCACCACCCACTCCCAGCTCAGCCCCGAAGAACAGGCGCTTTCAGCCGTAACTCCTGGTCTGGTGCGCTTGTCAGTGGGACTGGAAGGGATTGGGGACATCCTGGCAGACCTTGAATTGGGCTTTGCGGCAGCCGCTGCCGTTACCGGCCGGGCCGGCGAAACTGCTGCCCTGACCGGTGGCGCCACTGATCAAGCCGAGTCCTGTCAGACCGACACCCGCACCGCTCAGACGGCCGCCGTATGACCGTAGCTGAGACCGGTTGGACGGGGGCAGGGTTCGAAGGTCGGCCGCCTGCCCCCGGCCAGTTGGTGCCCGCATCCGGTGCCTGGCGGGAATCCGACCCGCCGGGCGACCGCCAATTCGCCCACATCGGCGAATTCTTCCCCGAACGCGGCGGCGTGCTGGATGTGCATGTGGCCTATGAAACCTGGGGAACTCTGAACGCCGCCGGCACCAACGCCGTCTTGGTGTTGCACGCCCTGACTGGTGATTCGCATATCCGGGGCCCGGCCGGGCCCGGCCACCCGACCGCCGGCTGGTGGACCGATCTGATTGGCCCGGGCGCCCCGGTAGATACCGATCAGTTCTTTGTGGTGGCGCCGAATGTGTTGGGCGGCTGTCAAGGCACCACCGGGCCGGCTTCTTTGGGGCCGGCCGCTGCTGGTTCCGGCCCGGATCCCGCGGCCGCTGCCGCTGGAACGGCCCAGCCGTTGGGGGCCGAATTCCCGTTCATCACGGTGCGGGACCAGGTCCGGGCCGAACTGGCCTTGGCTGACCATTTGGGAATCAACCAGTTTGCGCTGGTCATTGGCGGTTCCATGGGCGGCATGCGGGTTCTGGAATGGGCCATCATGGCCCCTGAGCGCCTGGCGCGGATCGCACCGATTGCCACCACCGCCAAGTCCACTGCCGATCAGATCGCTTGGGCGCACGCCCAGATTGCAGCTATCAAGAACGATCCGCACTTCCTGGGCGGCAACTATTACGGCCAACCAGATGGCCAGGGCCCACATATCGGATTGGGCATTGCCCGCCAGATAGCGCACACCACCTACCGGTCCGCCATGGAGTTGGAGGGGCGGTTCGGGGCCAACGCCCAAGATGGCGAAGAACCGCTCGGCGGCGGCGGGCGCTACGCAGTGGCCTCCTACTTGGAGCACCACGCCTCCAAGCTGGCGCTCCGGTTCGACGCCAACTCCTACATTGTTCTAACCCAGGCCCTGTGCGCCCATGATGTGGGCCGCGACCGCGGCGGCGTGGCCGCCGCCTTGGCCACCATCACCGCCCGCGCCTTGGTCGTAGCGGTCGATTCAGACCGCCTCTACCTACCCCACGAATCGGAAGAACTGGCCCAGTACATCCCTGGAGCCGATCCTGTCCACCTAGTCCACTCCGATTACGGCCATGACGGCTTCCTGATCGAATTCACCCAGCTGGGCCCAGTAATCAAAGACTTCCTGGAGTCCTGAACTGGGCCCTTTCGCAGCAGTGGGCGCCCGCATCGGCCGCGCAGAGGCATGGTCACTTCTGTCCCAGAGCTGCCGCCTTCATCTTGTCCAACTGCGCCCGGTTTTGGTCAACGAAGATCTGCTCCAATTCGAGGTGAACGGCTAGGAAGCGCATCTCAAAATCCGTCTCGGCACGGCAGTCATAGTCTGCAACCGCTAT
>JAIRTF010000198.1 GCA_031255075.1 Bifidobacteriaceae bacterium
CAACGGCAACGCCAAAGCCGTATAGGCCACCGGCAGGCCGCGGAAGTGGCTGAGCGGCTGTTCACGGCCGTTATCGGCGGACTGAGCGGCTCTGGCGTAGGCCGCCACATCGAACCAAGCCAATCGCGTCAACCCGGCCAGCACATACGGCACCCCAACCACCCAAGCCCACACCCCCAGACCGGTAGCGAAGGCGATGGCGACGGGGAGTGCCAAGAAGGACGCGACATCGGCCAGGGAATCCAGGGCAGCACCGAGCGACCGTTGCCGGCTGGTCCGTTTGAACCGCCGGGCAAAGACACCGTCAAATAGATCGGCAATCGCGGCGGCGGCCAAGCAAACCAACGCCAGGGCGATCTCGCCGGCGCCCGCCAAGCCGAAACCTGCCACGCAGGCCGCCACTCCGACGTAGGTGACCAGGTTGGACAGATGCCAGCCGCCCAGCATCAGTCAACCTCCAGCAATGTGACCGCGCCGGTGGCGCCGTCCACCTCGATCAGCGCGCCGTCCGGGATGGCGGTGGTGGCACCGGCCAATGCCACCACACAGGGAATGGCGAATTCCCGCGAAACGATGGCCGCGTGGCACAACATGCCGCCATATTCGGTGACCACGCCCCCCAAACGGGCAAAGGCCGGCGTCCAGCCGGTGTCGGTGAAGCGTGTCACCAGGATGTCGCCCTGTTCTAGAAGCCCAATCTGCTCCAGCGAATCGATCACTCGGGCCCGTCCGCGCCCAGTTGACGCCTGGCAGCCAATGCCTTGCAGCTGTTGCCTGGCGGCACCGCGACCGCCCCGCGGCTGGCTGGTCAGCCCGGCGCCGATCTCGTCCGGGCCGCGGTAGTTCCGGTAGGCCGTGAAATACCGCCGATGCCGCGCGATCTGTTCCCGCAGTTGTTCCGCCTGGGTGCGGCCTTCCACGGCGGCCCAGATTTGACCAATCTCCAAGAACCACAGGTCCTCTGGTTGGTCGATCATTCCGCTGGCCGTCCAATATTCGGCCAGGCGCAGCCCGGTTTGTCGAATCAGGTGATAGTTCTTGGTCGAAACATCGCGGAAAGCTTCCCGCCGCCACAACAGTTCCCGCATTTGGCGAATCTTAGCGACCAGCGAACGGTAGCGCCGCGGCGAAACCTTGGCTCGCAGGCGGTCCAAGGCTGCTGTCCGGGTGGCTTCGGCGCGCTCTGCGTCCCGCTGCGGTGAGGCTTCTTCTCCAAGTGCCAGGTTGGCCTGCAGTTGGCGCACCACCGCGGCCGGGTTCTCCGCGAAGGATGGTTCGGTGATGTCCAGTTCTCGTTCCGAGTGATAACCGAAGCGCTCCAGCCAGGCTCCCAGATCTGCTAGGTGACCTGCGCCGGCCGCTGCCTGACCGGACCGGCCAGCTCCGTGTTCTTCGAGGGCGGCGGCGATTGCCTCGGGGGCCGTCTTGGTCCACCACCGCGCGGCCGGCGGATCAGCCAGAATGCGGCGCGAAAGCTCCCACAGTTCATAGAACGGTTCTAGGTGGGAGACGGCCCAGTGGGCGGCGGCACCGTCAGGACCAGCGCCTGCGCCTTGGTTGCCGGCCAGGAGTTCTTCAGCCGCTGGTCCGTGGCCTAGGCCGCCGATCAGCGCCAGGTAGTCAGCCAGATCGGTGTGTCTCAACATCGTGGACTTGAACAGCGCCTGGTGCACCTGGTTCAAGAAGACTTGCTGGAAATAGGTCGATTCGCTGGCGTAGTAATCGTTCTTGGTGATAGCTCGCAACAGCGCCGGTAACTCCCCTGGTTGAGCAGCCGCCAATTCCGCCAACCGAGCCTCATAGGTGGCCTCCAGGCGAGCTTTGAGTTGCGCGGCCACCCGCAAGCGGCGCCGCAACCACACAATCTCGGTCACCCCAACCCGGGCCACGGTCAGGGCGGTGCGTGGATTCAACTGGGTGACCGCGCCGTTGCCTTGGTAGGTAGGGGCTATGCCCAGGTCCTCATCGAATTCGCGTTCCACATAGCCGGGGACCCTGCCCATCGCCTCCTTGGCCAGCCGGGCGTTCCAATAGAGCCGGCCGTAGAACACCCGGCTGCCGCGGCGCCGCCGCCCAACTGGCAGCATTCCGGAGCCAACCAGGAAATCACCGAAGACCCGCTCCCAGATGTACTCATAGAGTGACCGCATGAACGGCGGAAACACCGCGGAGGCAACACCGCCGTCCCGGAAATTAGCGGTAGTCCAGACGTCTTCCAACCCGGCGTGACCAATCGAGGTGACCGGCCGCGACTGGACCACTGACATTTCATCGCCGTTGAAGACAGCCTCAATATCGCAGGGCACACCGGCCCATTCCTGAATCCGCCAAACCGCCTCCCACAACCGTCCCAAGGCGAGCGGGCTAACCGGTGAAGCCTCGGCCGGCGGCGCGGCATCGTCCACCAGAGCGGGGTCCTGGCTGACCGGCCGCTGGTCAAGCCAGTCGTAACGGTAGGTCTGGGCGGTGACGCGACCGCCCACCAAATCCGCGCCTGGACCGGGCGCGATTTCCGCGACGGCCACATGGTCCACTCCAGTTACCGGATCCACCGTGAAAACCACCGCGGAAGCCGTAGCCGGCACCATGACCTGCACAATCACGCCCATCAACAAGTCCATGGCGGTGCCCGCGTGGTCGGTGTAAGCGGCCAGGCGTTC
>JAIRTF010000267.1 GCA_031255075.1 Bifidobacteriaceae bacterium
CACATCGAGGCCTCCTTGTCCTTTGATGGTGTCTCCACCGTCCCCGCCGAACACCCAATCATTGCCATCGCCGGCATAAATGGTGTCCCCACCGCCGTCACCAAAGATCACATCATTGCCGCCGAGCCCTTTGATGGTGTCTCCGCCGCCGCCTCCACAGATGACATCATCGCCTTCAGTTCCAGTCAGCACATCACCGTGTGCAGTGCCAACAATGGTGCAGCCCCGGGCCGGATCAAAGACCTCGGGTGGATAAGTAGCAGCGGCTGGTGTAAACGCCCCAGCCCCAACCAAGACGACCGTCGCAACACCGCCCGTGATCACCGTCAGCCGTGATCTTGGGATCAGAGTGTTTCGTTTGGAGGTAGAACTGTTACTACTCATCGAGAGCCCCTTACAAAGAATGCGAAATGATTCTTTACGCTAGACCCAGAGCCCCACAACGGCGCACCACAGGCACCGATCGTTACCAAGTCGTTATGAACCGACCGCGAACCAGGGCGAATTGCTGCAGCCACCGGAGGCGGCATTGGGAGAGAGAATCCACTGGTGGGGTGACCGGGGCTGCTCCCAAGAGTCCTGTTGGGGAGGGAGCGAGTTCGAGAGGTGGTGTCCGCGAAGAGGGCGAGGTCTCGTTTAGCCTTGGCCGATTACTCGGCGGGTTACGCCGGGCCAGTTTTCGGCGGTGGTCAGGTGGCGGCCGTCTACCAGGGCGCGGACACCGGGGAGGTTGGCGGGGGTTAGCTCGGTGTATTCGGGATGGTCGGCTTGGATGATTGCGACGTCGACTGGTTCACCCATGTGATAGGGGACAAAGCCGTAGGCCTGGAGCTCAGCATCGGTGAACATCGGGTCATGGACCAGGGGCTGAGCGCCGCGTTCGGCCAGAGCCTTGACCACGTCGAAGACACCGGAGAAGGCAGTCTCTTTGACCCGCCCGCGGTAGGACGCGCCCAGCACCACCACTCGCTTGCCGGTCAGCGGCTCGCCCAGGGCGGATTCGGCCAGGCCAACGGCGTGACCGGGCATGGTCTTGTTGGCGGCGCGAGCCGCCGTGACAACAGTTGCTTCCGGATCGGTAGACAGGTAGAGCCGCGGATAGACCGGAATGCAGTGGCCGCCAACAGCTATGCCGGGCTGGTGAATGTGTGAATAGGGCTGAGAGTTGGACGCCTCAATCACCTGGTGAACATCAATGCCTTCCCTCTCGGCAAACTTGGCGAACTGGTTGGCCAAGCCAATGTTGACATCCCGGAAGGTGGTCTCGGCCAGTTTGGCCATCTCCGCCGCCTCGGCGCAGCCCAAATCCCAAACGCCGTTGCCGCGAGCCAAATCCGGCCGCGGGTCGAAGTCCAACACGGCCTCATAGAAGGCGCGGGCCTTGTCCGCGCCTTGAGGGCTGAGGGCGCCGATCAGTTTGGGGTAGCGGCGCAGATCAGCGAACACCCGGCCAGTCAGGACCCGTTCCGGGCTGAACACCAGGTGGAAATCGGTACCCTCGCGCAGACCACTGAGCTCTTCGATCAGCGGCTTCCAACGGTTACGGGTGGTGCCCACCGGCAGGGTGGTCTCATAGGACACCAGGGTTCCAGGCGTCAGATTCTGAGCCAAGGACCGGGTGGCGGAGTCCATCCAACCGAAGTCCGGCTGGTCGGTCTCATCATCGACAAACAGCGGGACCACCACCACGACAGCTTCGGCACCAGGAATGGCTTCGCCGTAGTTGGTGGTGGCGCGCAGCGCGCCAGAGCCAACCAGCTCGGTCAACTTGTCCTGAAGGTAGGCCTCCCCGGGGAACGGTTCCAGCCCCTGGTTGACCAACTCCACCACCTTGGGGTTGGAGTCAACACCGACCACCTGGTGGCCTTTGGAAGCGAATTGAACGGCCAGCGGGAGGCCAATCTTCCCCAGAGCAACTACTGCGATGTTCAACGGCTCGATCCTTCACGTTCAGAGTTTGGTGCCTGCTAAGACTAGCGCCGACTAGTGATCAGTTATCCTTGAGGGCGCTACCCCGACCCTTTCCCAAGGAGGACCTGCGTGACTCGACCCGAGCCGAATGATGGCGGCGCGTCATCGGCGGCACCCAAACGGGTGGTGATGCTGGTGGGCTCCGGCTTGGCGCAGGACGCACGTGTCCGGAAGTCCGCTCGAGCGGTGACTCGCATGGGCTACCAACTCACCGTGCTGTGGGCGGATGTGGGTGGCCGCCTGCCAGTGGTCGGCGGCTCGGATGGCGCGGAGACGGTTGGTATACCGGTGCCACATTACTTGCGTGACTGGGCCGAGCGAAGCAACGCGCGCATGCACCGCCGGTATTCGAGGGGCCTCTTGGGGTACCGGGATGCCGGTGGCAGGCGGCGGAAGGAAGCGGAACTAGCGGCCAGGCGGGCCCGGCTTGACACGGACAGTGAGCCGTTTGGGCTGCGCATGGCCGCCCAGGTGCATCGTGTTCGGGGCAAGTTGTTGGGCATGCGAACGGTGCGCGGCGAACGTCGCTACACCAAACGGCGCGGCAAACTGCCGTGGCAGAAAGAACTGGCCCGCGTCACAGATCTGGACGGTGCCTTCTATCCTTGGTTGGAGAAACTCAACCCGGACCTGCTGCATGTTCACGACATTCACCTGTTGAGTGCCGCCGTCCACTACAAACGCCGGCGGGCGGCCCGCGGTGAGGACGTCAAGCTGATCTATGACGCCCACGAATACGTCAAGGGCATGATTGGCCGCGACCCGTTCGAAGAAGGCGCCTACATGGCCATGGAGGCCGAGTTGGTGGGCGATGCCGACGGGTTGATCACCGTGTCAGAGCCGATAGCGGACGCCTTGGTAGCCGATTTCGGTTTGCCCACCCGGCCAACTGTGGTGCTCAACTCGCGGCCATTGGCGGACGGACGGGGCGCTCCCGGATCCGCTCCCGACCTGCGGAGCGAACTTGGGTTGGCGGCCGATGTACCCCTGGCGGTCTACGCCGGTGTGCTCCACGCCAACCGCAGTTTGATGAAACTGGTCGAGGCGTTCACCCACCTTGAAGGGATGCATTTAGCCTTGGTGTGTGTTCCGAACGCTCACTATCCGGTGGCATTGGAGTTGGGGGAGAGAGCAGAGGCGTTGGGTCTGGGAGATCGAGTTCACTTGGTGGAACCGGTGCCGCCGGGGCGAGTTCCGACCTTCTTGTCGACGGCCACCGTTGGCGTCCATCCTATGGAGCTGGGCCTTCCCAATCACGAAATGGCCTTGCCGAACAAGCTGTTTGACTATCTGTGGGCCGGTTTACCCGTCGCTGTGTCCAACGCAGCCCAGATGGCGGAGGTTGTTCGGGGGTACGGCTTCGGTGAGACCTTCGATCCGTCCGACCCGGAACAGATAGCGGCAGCCATCCGAAGCGTGGTGGAGAGGCGACCGATCTACGTGGCAGCCGTCGATGAGCCAGGTTGGCGGGAGCAGTATTCGTGGGAGGCTCAGGAGCGACGCCTCGGTGCTTTGTACCAAGCTGTCCTTCCCATCTCGCAATTGAGGGCTGCAGGGCAGTGAGGCCACTCAAGCGATTGGCCCGTCGCATGGCCTCCGTAGCGGCGCCGCGTCTGCAACGCATGATTGGCCCATTGGCGCCAAGCTTGGTGTTTCGGCCGTTGCCCCTGGACCGAATCATCAAGCGGCCCGAGATAGAGGAACGTGGCGAGGCGATCGGGGTCCTCGGGCAACTCCAGGCAGCGGCCCTGTCCGGGCGGCCGCTGTCAGTTCGTTTGGTGGCCACTCCCGAGGTTTATGCAGCGATCGCAGAGTCTTTCCAATTTGACCAGATCACACCCGTGCTCTCCGGCAGCCCGGAGAACTCGGTTCGGCTGGTTGGTTCTGGGGAACGCCCCGACATGGTGCTGGTTGTGGCGGCTGGAATGTCCCTCGAAATGGTCGAGTCCGCCGCCAAATTGGAGGACGAGCCATCGGATTTGGAATTGCCCGCAGACCAGGGCTCGCAGGCGGTTCGCCGCCCCGCGCGCGTGATCTGGGTTACCGAGGGCTATCCGGCGGCGCGGCGATGGCTGGAAGTGGCCGGACAGTTCGACCTTAGGGTGGCGGCTGACCTGGAAGTTGGGTTCCAGCTGGCATCGGGTTTGGGAGCCATCGGGGTGACCATTGCACCGATGGGCGCCCTGATGGGGGAACATGCGGCCAGTGCCGCGGAGGCGCTGGCTTGCGACCCGAGCAGCGAAACGATGTTGGATGGGCAGACACTTGGCCAATTGATCAGCCTTGGACAGGCCGCTCCGCCATATTCCCGGGCGAACTGGAATGCTTTCAAGGAGCTGTCAGGCCCTGGTCGGATTCTGACCGCGGATCATAAGGGCGTGGCCGCAGAGCACACCATGCAGGCGAGGCTACGGCAAATCGCTCTCGGGGAGTCCGTTTGGCCGGTCGCGGTCGAGGCAATATCCCAGGCGGAACCGGCCACTGAAGCTCAGTATGAGGTGCCGATGTCTGCCTTCGGCAAAGTTCATATCAGCCGTGAGGGCGGCACCTTGGATGTTGAAGCCAAGGGAGGAGAGGTGGTGTGGCGTGCGCAAATCGGAAACAGACGCTTGGAAGCGGATTTCCTTGGTTCACTGCCGCTCAAGCAGATAGCGCCGCAGGGGCCGCTGTTCGTCGAGTTGCGTGGACACGGCGACGTGCCGGGTCAGCTGCACCTGGCGTTCATGTCGGCTGGCGGCCGTCCCTTGGGCTCGCTGTGGTATCCCTGGAATCGGCGCCATTTGGTCGTTCCCCCCAAAGGCACGGCACGGGTACGGTTTGGTTTGCGGACGCTTGAATCTGGCGAAGTTAGATTCACATCCTTGCGATTGGGAGGCAGCCCGATGCCCGAACCGCTGCCGCTCGAATGGGCCCGGTCAGGGACCCTAATCCTGGCGCCGGGGTATCCGCGCTACGAAAACCCCTATCCGATGGCCTTTGTCCACTCCCGGGTCAAGGCCTACGGCCGGTTGGGCCTTGAGGTCGATGTAGTCGATGTGAACAACCCGACAGCGGTCAAGAATTGGCGCGAATTCGATGGACAGCAGGTGCTGACAGCCGGGACATCCCTGGCCTCGGCCTTGCTGGCAGCCGATCGCTATAGCCATGTGGCGGTCCATTTTATGAAACCGCATATGTGGGAGCAGATTCGCCCGCATGTAGACCGCCTGAGCCTGACGATTTGGATCCACGGTGCCGACATTCAGCCTTGGTGGCGACGTGAGGCCTGGGCGCCTTCCGCCGCGCTGGAGCCCGTGACAGACCCGAAGGAGCGCCGGGAACTCAGAAAGGAAAAGGTTCGCCACACTGAGCGGATCATGTCCATGTGGCGCGACGTGGCGGCCCAGGCCGCTGCCGGCGCTGACATCCGCTTCGTGGTGGTTTCCAACAGCTTCCGCGAAGAGATCCACCAGGACCTGGCGAAATCCGGCTTCGGTCTGCCTGACGAGCGGGTTCACGTGGTACCCAACGGCATTGACCTGGAGCTGTTCAAGTACCGCCAGCGGCAAGCTGAACAGCGTAAACGCATTCTGATGGTGCGCACCTTTCAGACCCGCAAATATGGCACCGACATAGCCACCGCGGCGATCACCGAGCTGAGCCAAGAGCCTTGGTTTGGGGACCTGGAGTTCTTGATTGTGGGGGATGGCGAACTGTGGGATCAAGATACGGCCCCACTGGCCAAGCTGGCGAACGTGGAATTGCGCCGGGGGTTGGTGACCCACCGCGAACTGGCTGATCTTCAGAACGAATACGGGGTGATGCTCCAACCGACGCGTTGGGATTCGCAAGGCGTCAGCCGCGACGAGGCCATGGCCGCCGGCATGGTTGTGATCACTAATGATGTGGCCGCCGTTGGCGAATACCTGTCAGACGAAGAAGGCTATCTGGCCGGTCCAGAAGACTCTCACGGCATGGCCCAGGCCATTCGCGAGCTGTACCACCAGCCGGATACCTTCTTGGCCAAATCGGCTGCCGCCGCGGCCCGGGTGGCGCGCACCCTTGACGCGGATCGTCTGGCTGCCCAAGAAATAGCGGTGATCAGGCGAGACTCGTGACCGGGGCGGGTGCGGCATCGGACGCCAAACTGACAGTGGTGACGCCCTGGTACCCCAGCGGGGCCAAACCATATGCGGGCGGTTTTGTGCGCGACTGGTGCCAGGCGGCGGGCTTCGATCCGGGCAACGTGACGGTGGTGCATCTCGAAGCCGTTGACCCGGGGGATACACGCGGCCCGGAGAGCCGCGGCGCCGCCGAGGGAACTATTCTGTGGAACCCAGTGCCTGTGTCCCCTCTGCTGGCCAGGGCCGCTGCCGCCCGCCAATACTTGGCCGCCGTTTCACCTCAAGCCCGCAGCGCTATCCAGGCAGCGGACCTGGTGGTGGCCCATGTTGGGTTACCGGCCGGTTGGGTGGCGGCCCAGTTGGTCCAGCCGAAGCAACGTTTCGCAGTGGTTGAGCACGCCTCCTACCTGCCCGCGCTACTGGCTCACCGTGAAGCCCGGGCGCTCTATTTGGAAGCCATTGCCCGGGCCGATGCCGCGTTGACCGCCGGCGCCGAGGCTGCGGCCCGCATCCGGCAGGTCGCCGAAACGCAGGCATCAAAGATTTGGGCAGTGGGCAATCCGCTGCGAGTTGACCAGATCACCTTCCGCGACCATTCGCTTGGCCAGCCGCTGATCCGGTGGTTGTACGTGGGCAACCTGGTGGCCTCCAAAGGCGTGTTCGGCCTGTTGAAGGCCTTTGCCAGGGCCAGCCGCGACTTGCCGGAAGCAACCTTGGAATTGGCCGGCCAAGGCGTGGATCTGGAGGCGTTGAAGAGCCGCGCGGACGGGCTGGGAGTGGCCGAGCGTGTTCGCTTCCTAGGAGCCGTGGACGTCGCCGGCCTGGGACAGGCCTTTGACCGAGCCGATGTGTTGGTGCATCCATCACCAGGGGAGACCTTTGGGCTGGCACCAATCGAAGCCTTGGCGGCCGGTCTGCCGGTGGTCGCTGTCCGCAACGCCGGGACCAGCCAAACCCTGCCGCCGGCAGTGGCGGCTGGAAGGGCCCGCTTGGTGGCTTCGGCCCGGCGTTTGCCGGCGGCCATTGCCGGGCTGGGGCAGGCGCCGCAAGTAGATGGCGCGGCCGCTGCGGTGCGTCAAGAACTGGTTGAACGTTTCGGCCCGGCGGCCTTCGAAGACCTGCACCGGCGGCTGCTGGCAGGGCTGCCGCCGGCCAGGGGAGTGGACCCGGCAGCTGGAATCCGGCTGCCGCCGCGCTGGTTGGCACTGCCTACCTGGCGCGCGGCGGCCGGCCGGATTCGAGCCAAATTGACCTCCCGCTAGAGAGGCCGGTTCGAGCTACGGCTTGAGGACTGCGCGTCCTACGACTTTGCCTTCGTGGAGCCGGTGGTACACGCTGACGCCTTCTTCCAGCGGATACTCCTCGGTTTCCATGGAGATAACGCCACGGCGGGCCAGCGCCACCACGTCATACAGGTCGGAGCGGGTGCCGCCGAACGGTGTGAACACGTTGCAGGCGTAGGGGACCGCGCCAAAGCCAACTTTGGCAATGCCGCCGCCAATCCCGACAATGTTCCAGTCGCCCCGGACCTTGGTCAGTTTGGCGCCCAGGTCAATTGACGGCTGCACGCCGGCAAAGTCGAACACAACCTCAGCGCCTTGGCCGTGGGTCAGGTCTTTGACCAGGGTGACCGCGTCTTCATTGGATTTGACCGCGTAGTCCGCACCGAACTTCTTGGCCAGTTCGAGGTGCTTGTCAGAGATGTCCAAGGCGATGACCCGGGCCGGAGTCAGGTGCTTGATCAACTGGATGGCGATGTGCCCCAGGCCGCCCACACCGAACACAACGGCGTAGGAGTTGGCGTCCAGCTTGGCCCGCGAGTGCTGCAGTGCGTGATACGGCGTCAGTGCCGCATCGGTCAGGGGCGCTGCTTTGATCGGATCGAGGTCTTTGATCGGCACCAGGTAGCGGGCCCGGTCCACCAGCATGTATTCGGCGGCGCCGCCGTCATGCCCCAGACCGGGTGGTGTGATGCCCTGGGCGCGAGCGTTGTAGCAGTAGTTCTCATAGCCTTCAGCACATTGACGGCAAAGGCCGCAGCCCCATGCGCAGTAGACCAGCACATCTTCACCAATGGTGACCAGGTGCTTGACGCCTTCGCCGGCGTCCACCACGGTGCCGGCGCATTCGTGGCTGAGAGTCATGGGAAGGGGATAGTTCAGCGCCGCCGCGAAGTGATTCATCACGGCTATGTCGCTGTGGCACAGACCAGCGGCTGTCACCTTTAACAGGATCTGACCTGGGCCGGGTTGGGGAATTGGAACCTCACGAAGTTCGGGCCATTCGCCTGGTTTAACCAGTTGGATCGCCTTCATTGTGGACATAGATTGCTCCTCGAAATAGTTGGGGTACCGCTGCTATGGGGCGGTTCGCATCAACCATACCGACCGTCTGCCAAATGCGACCATAAAGCCAGCCGGTTAGTTGGTCGCCGTGCCGCACCACTGGAGACTTGCGGGCGCCTGGCTCAGGTCAGATCAGCGGGTCCCAGCACTTGGGAGCTGACTAATAGGTGATGGCGGATTCGCCGTCGTGGCGGTGAAGCTGGCGGGCTGCTTCAGCAATCGAGCCGGTCAGAGAGGGGTACACGGTGAAAGATTCAGCAAACTGGTCAGCCGTCAGCTTGTTCTTGACCGCCACCGAAAGCGAATGGATCAGCTCTGATGCCCACCGGGAAACAACCACTCCGCCAACAATGATGTTGGTGGTGGGCAGGCAGAAGATTTTGACGAAACCTTGGCTGAGCCCCTTCATTTTGGCGCGGGCGTTGCCGCGCAGTGGCAGACAAACCGACCGGACGTTGACGGCTCCGGAATCCACCTCTGCCTGGGTTACCCCAACGGTGGCGATCTCCGGCGCGGTGAACACGTTGGAAGCGACCTCTTTGAGGTTAAGTGGGGTGACGGCATCGCCCAAGGAATGCCACATGGCGATGCGGCCTTGCATGGCCGCCACGGATGCCAAAGCGAAACTGTCGGTGCAGTCCCCGGCAGCGTAAACGCCCCGCACCGAGGTGCGCGAAACGCGGTCAACGCTGATCCGCCCGGAGCTGGTCATGTCCACGCCCAGTTCTTCCAGGCCAATGCCGTGTGTGTTGGGGATGGCCCCAACCGCCATCAGGCAGTGGGAGCCCTCAATTTCGCGGCCGTCTTCCAAGCTGACTACAACGCCTGATCCCTTCCGTTGGGCGCTGACGGCACGGGCGTCGTTGTAGATGGCGATGCCGCGCTCCTCGAACGCGGATTGGATCAACGCGGCGGCGTCCGGGTCTTGCGAGGGCAGCACTTGGTGGCGTGAGGAGATCAAAGTCACCTCTACGCCCAGGGCTCGGTAGGCCGAGGCGAATTCGGCGCCAGTCACCCCGGAGCCAACAATTACCAGCCGCTCCGGCAGGGTGTCCATGTCATAGATCTGGGCCCAGGTGAAGATCCGTTCGCCATCTGGCCGGCCGGCCGGCAGTTCGCGTGGCCGGGCGCCGGTGGCGATCAGCAACACGTCAGCGGGCAGCACCTCATCTCCCGATTCGGTGGAGGCGATGATCAAGGACTTGGTGGCGCAACGGGCTGTGCCGTGGACTACTCGCACGCCTTCCTGGCGCAGCCGGCGGTCAATGTCTTGGCTTTGGGCTTGGGCCAGTTCCCTGATCCGTTGGTGAACTTGGGACATGTTCACTTGGATGGCTCCGGCCAAATCGGAGGAGCCATCGGCCAGGCGCAGTCCCAATGTGCCGGCCCCGCGCAGACGGGTCATGACCTCCGCCACGGCGGACAGCGTCTTGGAGGGCACCACATCTGTCAGCACCGCAGAGCCGCCCAAGCCACGGCGCTCCACCAGGGTGACGTTTCCACCTAGTTGTTTGCCCACCAGGGCCGCTTCGTATCCACCCGGTCCGCCGCCTATGATCACCACGTTAGTCATGACACAAGATTTTCCCCCATCTGCGGGGAGGCTCAGACCAGGAGGCATTGTGACGAAGGACATCTATTTGGCCGGTGGTTGCTTTTGGGGTCTCCAAAAGTACCTGTCTTTGTTGCCTGGCGTGGTCGCCACCGAGTCTGGCTATGCCAACGGCCCCGCCCCCGGTCCGGTCTCCTATCAGCAGGTTTGCGAGGGTTCTGGTCATGTGGAGACGGTCAAGCTGACCTACCGCCCCCAAGTGGCGCCGCTGCGGTTCTATTTGGAGCGCTTCTTCGAGGTGATAGATCCGCTGTCCGTCAACCGCCAGGGTGGCGATGTTGGGCCGCAATACCGGACCGGCATCTACTGGACTGATCCAGCCGACCAATTGGAAGTCGAATTGGAGTTGGCGGCCTTGGGCCGCCGGTTGGGCCGGACACCTGCGGTTGAGTCAGGCCTGTTGGAAGGCTACTTCCCAGCAGAGGAGTACCACCAGGACTACCTGGACAAGAATCCGGGCGGCTACTGCCACATTCCACAGGTGGCTTTCGCCCGGGCGGCCGCCGCCCAGCCAGCGCCGGCCGCGCCTGGGCCACAGCCGCCTGACCCTCAGCGCCTGGCAGGATTGAGCGAGTTGCAGCGGGCCGTCACTCGGGACGGTGCCACCGAAGCGCCGTTCACGGGCGAATACGATCAGCATTTCGAGCCCGGTATCTATGTCGATGTGACCAGCGGCGATCCGTTGTTTGTCTCGGCCCAGAAATTTGATTCCGGCTGTGGTTGGCCGGCTTTCGCCAAACCGGTCAGCCAGGCAGCTATCACCGAACTGGAAGACACTTCCTTTGGCCGGGTCCGTACCGAAGTTCGTTCGGCCGGGTCTGGTGCTCATCTGGGACATGTCTTCGATGACGGACCGGCAGAACTGGGCGGCCTGCGGTATTGCATCAATTCGGCAGCCTTGGAGTTTGTGCCCAAGGCGGAGATGGCCAGCCGGGGATACGGCCAATACCTGCCAATGCTGGACCAATTGACTGACCCAAACGGACCCAGCCACTCATAGCGCACCCCTGTGAAATCGCGGTCGGCCCCGGTAGGGTTGGGCAATGGCGCTGTTCAAGAAGCGGTCCCCCGAGCCTGAGCCCGAGCCCCGCAAACCCTCTCCCAATGCAGACAATTCAACCTCTCCCGATCAGGCAGCCGCGACAATCGGACCCCTGGCCAGCCTCGACCAGGAACAAAGCCGATGGCTGGTGACACGCTTCATGGCCGCCATGGAGGCGGGCGGCTTTCCGATTGAGGAGGTCAGTTCCGATGGCGCCCTCAAAGCCGCCAACGGGTTTACCTACCACCTTGACGATCTGGCCCAAAGGCTCGCCCTGGAGCCCGCCAAAGAATGGGACTGGGTGGTTAAGCGCCATATGGACGCCATGATGACCAACCTCAGAGGTGAGTCCGCGACCCCTCAACAGATCATGTGCTACATCGCGCCGCGCCTGGTGCACCTGCAGGCTGCCCCGCCTGAAGCTCAGGAGTCGATCGCCGCCTACGGCCGGGAGATCGCGCCGAACCTGCACGTCATCGCTTGCCTTGACCTGCCGCTCATGGCCGAGATGCTGTTTTCAGACGAATCGTTGGAGCCGCTGGGCGGCTGGCAGCTGCTGTATCCGCATGCGCTGGGCAATCTGCGCAAGTTGCCGGGCCCGGTGCTGCACAACCTGATGGATGTTGGCGAGATGCAGGGCGTCTTCCACGCTTGGGAGAGCCAGGCACAGGACTACTTC